>NZ_JBHVIV010000064.1:0-53038 GCF_042799475.1 Kitasatospora sp. NPDC057692
CGGGCGCGCGTTCGGGGGGGGGGCGCCCCACCCCGGGGGGTGTTGGTCCGGCGGCCCCCCCACCGCCCCCACTCCGCAGCGGCCCGGCGGTCAGCTCTCCTCGCGCCAGCCCTCGTGGGAGGTGGCGACGGTGTCGAGGGCGCGCAGGAGGGCGGGGGTCCAGCCGTCCTCCGGGGGTTCCACGACCACCAGCCACTGGGCGTCCTCGGCGTCGTCCTCCCCGGCGAGGGCGTCGCGGACGATTTCGAGTTCGCCGAGGTCGGGGTGGTCCGCGCTGAGCCCCTCCGCCGCCTCCTCGGCGGCGTCGCGGTCGGGCAGGACGAGCAGTTGCCGGGCGTGCGGGTCGAAGTCGTCCGGCAGGTCGGTGGTGGGGTCTTCGGTCACCCGTCCATTCTCCAGGGACGGAGCTGTCCGTCCCCCGTGGGATGCTGGTAGGCGATGGCCAGGAAGAGTGCACCCGACGACCTGCTCGCCCCGCTGACCCTCGCGGTCGGCCAGGAGGAGCTGCTGCTGGACCGTGCGGTCGCCCAGGTGGTGGCCGCGGCCAAGGCGGCCGACCCGGACACCGATGTGCGGGACCTCCCGCCGGGCGGCCTGCAGCCGGGCAGCCTGGCCGAGCTGACCACGCCCTCACTCTTCGCCGAGCGCAAGGTCATCGTGGTCAGGGCCGCCCAGGACCTCTCCGCCGACTCCGTCAAGGAGGTCAAGGCGTACATCGAGGCCCCCGCCGAAGAAGTGATCATGGTCCTGGTGCACGCGGGCGGCGCCAAGGGCAAGGGCCTGCTCGACGCGGGCCGGAAGGCCGGCGGCCGCGAGGTGGCCTGCGCCAAGCTCGCCAAGGCGAGCGAGCGGCTGGCCTTCGTCCGCGGCGAGTTCCGCACCCTCGGCCGCTCGGCGACCCCCGAGGCCTGCCAGGCCCTGCTGGACGCGCTCGGCAGCGACCTGCGCGAGCTGGCCGCCGCGTGCAGCCAGCTCACCTCCGACGTCGAGGGCGCCATCGACGAGACCGTGGTGGCCCGCTACTACAGTGGCCGGGCCGAGGCGACCGGCTTCGAGGTGGCGGACCTGGCGGTCACCGGCCGGGCCGCCGAGGCGCTGGAGCGGCTGCGCTGGGCGCTGGCCGTCGGCCAGCCGCCCACCGGCATCACCTACGCGCTGGCCTCCGGCGTCCGCAGCATCGGCCGGCTGGCGACCACCGGACGGAACATGCGCCCGGCGGACCTGGCGCGCGAGCTGGGCATGCCGCCGTGGAAGGTGGAGCGGGTCCGCCAGCAGATGCGCGGCTGGACGGGCGACGCCGTGGCCACCGCCCTGACCGCGATCGCGCAGGCGGACGCCGCCGTCAAGGGCGGGTCCGACGACCCGGCCTTCGCCCTGGAGCGCGCCGTGGTGACCGTGGCGAGGGCCGCCCGGGCCGGATCCCGGGCGCCCTCGTACTGATCGACCCCGGCTGTCCCCGGCCGGGCTGCCGCTACGCGCCGCCGATCGCCTTGAGCATGTCCCGGGTGTCGTCGAGCATGGCCTTGCGCACGGTCTCGCGGTCCAGCGTGTGGTTCTTGCCGACCTGGTAGTTGTCCGTCCAGAACAGCGAGTACGTCATGGCGCCGTCGCGGACCTGCAGGTGGTAGTTGATGTCGTGGAAGGTCTTGTCCGCGCTGGTCGGCTCGTCGCCGTACGCGAGGTAGGCCTCCTCACCGAGGCCGGGCACATCGGTGATCTCGTACTTCTGCTGCTCGAAGTAGTGCCGCACGGCGGCGAACTCGGGAACGGAGTCGACGGCCTTGTGCAGCTCGGCGCGGATGTCGAGGGTGGCGTAGTCGGTGGTCTCGCTGTCGCCGGCCGTGCGCTTCATCAGCGCGTAGCAGCGCATGACGTCCATGGACTCGCTGCGGCCGGCGTGCTCCAGCGGGTAGTTGTCCACCATTTTGTACTTGCCCCGGAACGCGGTGAGCTTGCCCGCCTCGCAGATCTTGTCGACGGTGCGGTAGCCGCGGACGCTCTTCGCGGCCGACGTGCCGCCGACGATGCCGGGCACCGCGACGACGGCGCCGGTCCAGACCACCGAGGCGATGATCGCGCCGACGAACGCCCAGACCGCGTTGCGCCGCAGTCCGCCGCCCCGCCCGCCGTCCGGGGCGGTCGGAGCCGTCGGGGCGCCGGGGGCGCCGGGCGCGCTGGGCAGGCCCGGCGGCGGCCCGAAGCCGGGCGTGCTGTGCGGAGCGGGCGCCGACGGCTGCGGCGGGAAGCCGGCGAAGCCGGGCCCGCTCTGCGACGGCGGTGGCGGTGGCGGCGGTGTCCCCAATGTGTGCCCCCCTCGGGCCCTCGGCGTGGCTGCCGAACACCCGGGACCCTACCCGGTCGCACCGGAGGCCGGGACCAGGTCCGTCGGCCCCGTCCGGTCCGCGGACCGCGACCGCGCCCCCGGAGCGCGGACCGGCCCCGGACACGCGTACTGCCCGACCGGTGGGGACCGATCGGGCAGTAGCGGGAAGGCCTGTGAGCAGGCACTTCCGGTCAATCTCTGTGCACCGCACCCGCGTGGCGAACGCAGGCCGCGTGCGGTGCGAAGTTTGTCGCGCCTCGGGTGTCCGGGTAGAGGGCCGGGTCGTCCCGAGGGGGGTGGGGCCGTCGATGCGGCCCCGGGGGCGTCAGGCCTGAGCGGCGGCGTTGACGCGCTTGGTGATGGCCGACTTCTTGTTGGCGGCCTGGTTGGCGTGGATGACGCCCTTGCTCACGGCCTTGTCCAGCGCCTTGGAGGCGGCGCGGGCCAGCTCGGTGGCCTTCTCGGTCTCGCCGGCGGCAGCGGCCTCACGGGCCTTGCGCAGGGCGGTCTTCAGCGAGGACTTGACGGCCTTGTTGCGCAGGCGCGCCTTCTCGTTGGTCTTGTTGCGCTTGATCTGGGACTTGATGTTCGCCACGAAAGTGCCTCAGTCTGTGTCATTGGTCGGAACGGGCTGCACCGCGCGGCCGTCGGGCCAGCTGAGAGGGCATGCCGAGGCCGGGTGCAGCGCCCCACGCTACCAGGGGCGCCGGGCCCGGCCAAAACCGGGCGGAGCCGGCTCAGGCCCGCAGGACCGGCTCGCCGTAGTGCTCGACCTCGGGGAACGGCCGGTAGAAGTGGTGCAGCAGTTCGCGCCACCGCCGGTACTCGGGGGAGCGGCGGAACCCCTCGGTGTGGTCGGCCAGGGTCTCCCACTCCACCTGGAGCAGGAACCGGGAGCCGCGCCCCTCGTCCAGGCAGCGGCGCAGCTCCAGGGAGCGGAAGCCGGGCCGGCCGGCGATCAGCGGACGGGCCTCGGCGAAGGCGGTGAGGAACTCCTCCTCCCGGCCGGGCAGGACGTCGAGCAGAGCGCTTTCCAGGATCATGGCCCGCCATCCTGCCGTGCCCGGCTCGAACCCGCACCGGAGGTCCGCCGGGCCCTCCCGGCACCCGCCGCGAAGGCTCCCGCCGCCCGGTCCGGCGGCCCGAACCGGACGGTGGCGCGCGGCCCGGTCGCGGGAGGTGGGAAGATGGGAGGAACTATCTCGATCGGACGACCGTCCGGTCGCCCGGGAAGCCGGTCAGCGATGATCCGGACACCCCCGGCCCCCGGACCAACGGAGAATCGGACCAAGGTGCCCGCGACCCCCAGCAATGTGCCAGAGCCCAGCCGTACCGACCCGGCGCTGATCCGCAACTTCTGCATCATCGCCCACATCGACCACGGCAAGTCGACGCTCGCCGACCGGATGCTGCAGATCACCGGTGTGGTCGACCCGCGGCAGATGCGTGCCCAGTACCTCGACCGCATGGACATCGAGCGCGAGCGCGGCATCACCATCAAGTCGCAGGCGGTCCGACTCCCCTGGGCGCCGCTGACCGGCCCCGACGCCGGGACCACGCACATCCTCAACATGATCGACACCCCGGGCCACGTGGACTTCACGTACGAGGTGTCCCGCTCCCTCGCGGCCTGCGAGGGCACCATCCTGGTCGTCGACGCGGCCCAGGGCATCGAGGCGCAGACCCTCGCCAACCTGTACCTGGCGCTGGAGAACGACCTCACGATCGTCCCGGTGCTGAACAAGATCGACCTGCCGGCCGCCCAGCCGGAGAAGTACGCCGAGGAGATCGCGCACATCATCGGCTGCGACCCGGCCGACGTGCTGAAGGTCAGCGCCAAGACCGGCCTGGGCGTCGAGGACCTGCTGGACCACATCGTCAACACCGTCCCGGCTCCGGTCGGCGTCGCCGACGCCCCGGCCCGCGCGATGATCTTCGACTCGGTGTACGACGCCTACCGCGGCGTGGTCACCTACGTCCGTGTGGTCGACGGCCAGCTGACCAAGCGCGAGCGCATCGCCATGATGTCCACCGGCGCGACCCACGAGCTGCTGGAGATCGGCGTCATCTCGCCGGAGCCCAAGGTCGCCGACGGCCTGGGCGTCGGCGAGGTGGGCTACATCATCACCGGTGTGAAGGACGTCCGGCAGTCCAAGGTCGGTGACACGATCACCTCGCAGCACAAGGGCGCCACCGAGGCGCTGGGCGGCTACAAGGACCCGCGCCCGATGGTGTTCTCCGGCCTGTACCCGCTGGACGGCTCGGACTACCCGCTGCTGCGCGACGCGCTCGACAAGCTGCGGCTGAACGACGCGGCCCTGGTGTACGAGCCCGAGACGTCGGTGGCGCTGGGCTTCGGCTACCGCTGCGGCTTCCTCGGCCTGCTGCACCTGGAGATCATCCGGGAGCGCCTGGAGCGCGAGTTCAACCTCGACCTCATCTCCACCGCCCCGAACGTGGTCTACCGGGTGATCATGGAGGACGGCACCGAGCACACCGTCACCAACCCGAGCGAGTTCCCCACCGGCAAGATCGCCGAGGTGTACGAGCCGGTCGTGCGCGGCACCATCCTGGCGCCGAACGAGTTCGTCGGCGCGATCATGGAGCTGTGCCAGTCCCGCCGCGGCAACCTCCAGGGCATGGACTACCTGTCCGAGGACCGCGTCGAGCTGCGCTACACCCTGCCGCTCGCCGAGATCGTCTTCGACTTCTTCGACCAGCTGAAGTCCAAGACCCGCGGCTACGCCTCGCTGGACTACGAGCCCATCGGCGAGCAGACCGCGAACCTGGTGAAGGTCGACATCCTGCTGCACGGCGACGCGGTGGACGCGTTCTCCGCGATCGTGCACAAGGACAAGGCCTACGGCTACGGCGTGATGATGGCCGGCAAGCTGCAGAAGCTGATCCCGCGCCAGCAGTTCGAGGTGCCGATCCAGGCCGCGATCGGCTCGCGCGTGATCGCCCGCGAGACGGTCCGCGCGATCCGCAAGGACGTCCTCGCCAAGTGCTACGGCGGTGACATCTCCCGCAAGCGGAAGCTGCTGGAGAAGCAGAAGGAGGGCAAGAAGCGGATGAAGATGGTCGGCCGCGTGGAGGTCCCGCAGGAGGCCTTCATCGCCGCGCTGTCCACCGACGCCGAGGCCCCCAAGGGCGAGAAGAAGTAGCGACGGCGCCACCGCGAGGGGCCCGGGACGCCCACCGCGTCCCGGGCCCCTCGGGCGTCCGCCCCGGCCGCACCCGCCGGGGCGGGCGGCCCGCTCAGCGCAGCGACAGCACGACGCTCCTGAGGATCGCCGCCTTGGCCAGCCGCCCGGCGCGCCCGGTGAGCACGGCCGGCCGCATCGAGTCGTCGCCGTGGATGAACTGCAGCAGTCCGTCGCGCCGGCCGAGGCTCAGGCACTGGACGACGTACCGGAAGGCGAACGGCTTGTCGGTGCGCCCGGTGAGCACCTTGCCGAGGTACTGGCCCTGCGGCAGGGCGGTGGCGCAGCCCATCCGCAGGGTGCCGGTGCCGGGGACGGTCACCTCGGCGGCGTCGCCGATCACGTACACCTCGGGGTGCGAGACCGACCGCAGGTGGTCGTCGACGACCGCCTGTCCGGCGGGGGTGACGGCGAGGCCGGCCTCGCCCGCCAGCGGGTGCGGCTCCATCGAGGCGGCCCAGACGACCAGGTCGGCGTCGATCCGGCCGGCGGCGGTGGTGAGGCCCCGGGCGTCGACGGCGGTGACGGCGCTGTGCTCGTGGATCCCGACGCCGAGTCCGCGCAGTACGCGGTGGACGTGGTCGTGGCCCTTGGCCGAGAACCAGCCGCCGACCCGGTCGGCGGCGACGATCCGCACGGTCCAGCGGGGGTGGGCCTCGGCGAGTTCGGCGGCCAGCTCGATGCCGGTGGCGCCGCCGCCGACGACCGCGACGGTGCCGGGGCGCTCGGCGGTGCGCAGCCGCTCGGCGACCTCGGTGGCCCGCTCGACGGGGTGGGCGTGCTCGGCGGCGCCGGGGACGCCGTGCCAGGCGGTGCGGCTGCCGAGGGCGTAGACGAGGGTGTCGTAGGCGAGGGTCTCGCCGTTGTCGAGGAGGACCTTGCGGCCGGCGAGGTCGAGCTCGGTGGCGCGGGCCCGGACGTGCCGCACGCCGCGGCCGCGCAGCACCTCGGCGACGGCGGGCCGGGGCACGGGGATGCCGGCGGTGGTCTCGTGCTGGCGGATGCGGTGCAGGATGCGGCTCTCGGGGGCGACCAGGGTGACCCGGCCGCGCTTTCCGGCCCGGGTCGCGGCGGCGAGGCCCGCATAGCCGGCGCCCAGTACGACGATCTGCTTGTCGGTCATGTCGTCCCGCTCCTTCGTGGCGCCGTCGTCGGCGTCCTCTCCCGGCCTCCCCGGGGTGGCCGGGGAGCGCTTCTCCGCGTGTTCGGAAGGGGGACGACGGCGCCCGCGGGAGTGTGACGGTGACCTGCGTCACACTCCCGGAGGGGTGGTGAGGCCGTCGAGGTGGGCGAGCTTCTCCGGGTTGACCACGGCGAACGCCTCGGTGATCCGGCCGTCGGCGACGGCGAAGGCCATCACGCCGCCGACCACGCCGGGCCGCGCGTACCAGACCAGGCCGGGCTCGCCGTTGACCAGGGCGAACTCCACGGCGGCCTCGGCGGTGACCCACTTGGAGACCAGGCCGAGCACGAGCCGGGACACCTTGACGGCGCCGAGCACCGGGCGGGCGCCGGCGCTGACGACGCCGCCGCCGTCGGAGTGCCAGACGATGTCGGGGTCGAGGACGGCGAGCAGGCCCTCGATGTCGCCGCGGGCGCTGGCGGCGGCGAACGCCTCGACGGCCTGCCGGTGCTCGGCGGGGTCGGCGGTGGCCCGGCGGCCGCCGTCCTTGACCCGGCGGCGGGCGCGGGAGGCGAGCTGGCGGGTGGCGTCGGGGCTGCGGTCGAGGGAGGCGGCGATCTCGTCGAAGCCGACCGCGAAGACGTCGTGCAGGACGAAGGCGGCGCGTTCGGCGGGGGTGAGCTGTTCGAGCACGGCGAGCAGCGCGAGCGAGACGGATTCGCCGCGCTCGGCGAGGTCGGCGGGGGAGGCGGGGGCGTCCTGGTAGGAGAGGGACGGCTCGGGCAGCCATTCGCCGAAGTAGGACTCGCGGCGGGCCCGGGCGGAGCCGAGCTGGTCGTAGCAGAGGCGGGTGACGACGGTGGTGAGGTAGGCGCGCGGGTCGGCGACGGCGGTGCGGTCGGCGGCGCGCCAGCGCAGCCAGGCCTCCTGGAGGACGTCCTCGGCGTCGGTGAAGGAGCCGAGCATCCGGTAGGCGACGGAGCCGAGGTAGCGCCGGTGGACCTCGAAGGCGTCCGGGTCGGCGGCGCCGGCGGGCGTGCCGGCACCTCCGGACACGCCGGCGGCGGGCCGGGCACCGGGCCGGGAGGCGGGCTGGGCGGCGTTCGCCGACGGTTCGTCACTCACGCCCCTTACGGTAGCGCCCGCCCCCGCGGCGGCCGAGGGCGGCGGGCCCGGACGCGCGGGAGCCCGGGGCGGACGCGAGGACCGTCCGCCCCGGGCTCCCGGTGGCCGCGGGGGCTACTCGACCTCGGCGACCGCCTCGGCGAACTGCGCCTGGTAGAGCCGGGCGTAGGCCCCGCCGGCGGCGATCAGCTCGTCGTGGCCGCCCTGCTCGACGATGGAGCCGTTCTCCATCACGAGGATCACGTCGGCGTCCCGGATGGTGGAGAGCCGGTGGGCGATGACGAAGCTGGTGCGCCCGGTGCGCAGCCGGGCCATGGCCCGCTGGATGAGCACCTCGGTGCGGGTGTCGACGGAGCTGGTGGCCTCGTCGAGGACGAGGATCGAGGGCTGGGCGAGGAAGGCGCGGGCGATGGTGATGAGCTGCTTCTCGCCGGCGCTGACGCCGGTGCCCTCGTCGTCGATGACGGTGTCGTAGCCCTCGGGGAGGGTGCGCACGAAGCGGTCGACGTGGGCGGCCCGGGCGGCCTCGACGACCTGCTCGCGGGTGGCCCCCTCGGCGCCGTAGGCGATGTTGTCGGCGATGGTGCCGCCGAACAGCCAGGTGTCCTGGAGGACCATGCCGATGCCGGAGCGCAGTTCCTCGCGGGACATCGCGGCGATGTCGACGCCGTCGAGGGTGATCCGTCCGGAGCTGACCTCGTAGAACCGCATCAGCAGGTTGACCATGGTGGTCTTGCCGGCGCCGGTGGGTCCGACGATGGCGACGGTCTGGCCGGGCTCGACCTTGAGCGAGAGGTCCTCGATGAGCGGCTTGCCGGGGTCGTAGCGGAAGGCGACGTCCTGGAAGACGACCCGGCCGCGCAGGGTGTCGGGCCGTTCGGGCATGGCCGGCTCGGGGGTCTGCTCGGGGGCGTCGAGGAGTTCGAAGACGCGCTCGGCGGAGGCGACGCCGGACTGCACCAGGTTGGCCATGCTGGCGACCTGGGTGAGCGGCTGGCTGAACTGGCGGGAGTACTGGATGAACGCCTGGACGTCGCCGATGGACAGCGCGCCGCTCGCCACCCGCAGGCCGCCGACGACGGCGATCAGCACGTACTGGAGGTTGCCGATGAGCATCATCGCGGGCTGGATGATGCCGGAGATGAACTGGGCCTTGAAGCTGGAGGCGTAGAGGGCCTCGTTGTGCTCGCGGAAGGTCTCGGCGGACTCCTTCTGCCGGCCGAAGACCTTGACCAGGGCGTGGCCGGTGTACATCTCCTCGATGTGCGCGTTGAGCTGCCCGGTGGACTTCCACTGCTGGACGAACTGGGGCTGGGCGCGCTTGCCGACGCGGGTGGCGACGACGACGGACAGCGGGACGGCGATCAGCGCGATGAGGGCGAGCAGCCAGGAGATCCAGAACATCATGGCGAGCACGCCGACGACGGTGAGCAGCGAGTTGACCACCTGGCCCATGGTCTGCTGCATGGTCTGGCTGATGTTGTCGATGTCGTTGGTGACCCGGCTGAGGACCTCGCCGCGGGGCTGCTTGTCGAAGTAGCTGAGCGGCAGCCGGGCGAGCTTGGCCTCGGTGTCCTGGCGCAGCCGGTAGCCGGCGCGCTGGATGGCGCGGGCGGCGAGGCGGCCCTGGACGATGCCGAAGGCGGCGGAGGCGACGTAGATGGCCAGGACCCAGAGCAGGACGGTGCCGATGGCGCCGAAGTCCATGCCGTGGCCGGGGGCGAAGTCGACGGAGGAGAGCAGGTTGGCGAGGTCGCCGTCGCCGCGGGCGCGCAGGCCGTCGATGATCTGCTGCTTGGAGGCGTCGGCGGGGAAGCGGTTGCTGACGACGCCGGCGAAGATCAGGTCGGTGGCGTGGCCGAGGATCTTGGGGCCGACGATGGCGGCGCCGATGCTGAGGACGCCGAGGGCGAGGACGCCGGCGATGAGGGCGCGCTCGGGGCGGAGCAGTTTGAGCAGCCGCTTGCCGGAGGCCTTGAAGTCCATGGACTTCTCGGCGCCCTGGCCGCCCATGAAGCGGCCGGGGCCGGCGGGTCCGCGGCGGGCGGCGGCGGCCTGCGAGTCGCCGGCCTGGGGCGGACGGCCGCCCGCGCCGGGGCCGCCGGGGCCGCCCGCGCCGTTGGGCCCTCCGGGGCCTCCGGGGCCTCCGGGGCCGCCCGGACGTCCGCCGGGCGCCTTGTCGAAGCCGGGCGCGGACTTGTCGGGGCTGGTCACGCCGCCTCCTGCTCGGTGAGCTGGGAGAGCACGATCTCCCGGTACGTCGGATTGCCGGCCATGAGCTCGCCGTGGGTGCCGCTGCCGACGACGGCGCCCTCGTCCAGGACGATGATCCGGTCGGCGTCGCGGATGGTGGAGACGCGCTGGGCGACGATCACCACGGTGGCCTCGGAGGTCTCCCGGGCCAGCGCCTTGCGCAGCTTGGCGTCGGTGGCGTAGTCGAGCGCGGAGAAGGAGTCGTCGAAGAGGTAGACGTCGGGCCGGCGCACCAGGGTGCGGGCGATGGCCAGGCGCTGGCGCTGGCCGCCGGAGACGTTGGCGCCGCCCTGGGAGATGGGCGCGTCGAGGCCCTCGGGGAGCTGTTCGACGAAGTCCTTGGCCTGGGCGATCTCCAGGGCGTGCCAGAGTTCCTCGTCGGTGGCGTCGGGCCGGCCGTAGCGCAGGTTGCTGGCGACGGTGCCGGTGAACAGGTAGGGCTTCTGCGGGACGAGGCCGACGCTGTCGGAGAGTGCGGCGGGGTCGAGTTCGCGGACGTCGACGCCGCCGAGCAGGACCTGGCCGGAGGTGGTGTCGAAGAGCCGGGGGACGAGCCCGAGCAGGGTGGACTTGCCGCTGCCGGTGGAGCCGATGACGGCGGTGGTCTCGCCGGGGCGGGCGGTGATGCCGATGCCGCGCAGCACGGAGGCCTCGGCGCCGGGGTAGCGGAAGTCGACGTCGCGCAGTTCGAGGTGGCCGCGGCGCAGCACCTCGGTGATCGGGGCGGCGGGCGGCACGACGCTGGAGGAGGTGTCGAGCACCTCCTGGATGCGTTCGGCGCAGACCTCGGCGCGCGGCACCATCATGAACATGAAGGTGGCCATCATGACGCTCATGAGGATCTGCAGCAGGTAGGAGAGGAACGCGGTCAGGGCGCCGATCTCCATGTCGCCGCTGTTGATCCGGTGGGCGCCGAACCACAGGACGGCGACGCTGGAGACGTTGACGACGAGCATGACGCTCGGGAACAGGTAGGCCATCAGCTTGCCGACCTGCAGCGAGACGTCGGTGAGGTCGCCGTTGGCGCCGGCGAACCGGTTCTGCTCGTGGTCGTCCTTGACGAAGGCGCGGATGACCCGGATGCCGGTGATCTGCTCGCGCAGCACCCGGTTCACGGTGTCGATCTTCTCCTGCATGCTGCGGAAGCGCGGGCGCAGCCGGCGGACCAGGAGGGCGACGACGAGGCCGAGCAGGGGGACGACGGCCAGCAGCAGTCCGGAGAGCGGCACGTCCTGGTTGAGGGCCATGATGATGCCGCCGACGCACATGATCGGTGCGGCGACCATCAGGGTGAACGACATCAGGACCAGCATCTGGACCTGCTGGACGTCGTTGGTGGTGCGGGTGATGAGGGAGGGGGCGCCGAACTGGCCGACCTCGCGGGCGGAGAAGCCCTGGACCCGGTCGAAGACGGCGGCCCGGATGTCGCGGCCCACCGCCATGGCGGTGCGCGCGCCGTAGTAGACGGCGCAGATGGAGCAGAGGGTCTGCAGGAGGGTGACGCCGATCATCACGGCGCCCACGCGCAGGATGTAGCCGGTGTCCCCCTTGATCACGCCGCTGTCGATGATGTCGGCGTTGAGTGTGGGCAGGTAGAGCAGCCCGAGGGTGGAGACCAGCTGGAGCAGCACCAGCAGGATGATCGGTCGGGTGTAGGGGCGCAGGTACGCCCTGAGCAGTCTGATCAGCACTGGCTCACTCTTGTCGTCGGCGGCGGCGTTGGCATCCCAATTCTCGTTGTTCGGGAGGCCGGCACAGGAGATTCCGGGCAAGCGAGCCGGATCTTTGTCCAGCCCTTTGCCGAACGTTCCGCGGGGCCCGGTGGTGCCGTGCACCGGCGGTCCGGGAGAGTGCCGCCTCGGCCCGCCCTCTTACGGAATGACCGGTTTCCCCCTAGGCTGCTGACAGCCCTCTTGTTACTCGCCGGTATCGGCTCCGGTTGCCTGGGGGCCGGCGGCCGCCCCCACGGACGCCACCCCGTTCAGACGGCCACCCGCCTCCGGAGGTCCTCGTTGAGTTCCGCGCAGTCCCTGATCGACTCCGGCCGTCCCGACATCGTCGCCGGGCGTCCCGCTTCCGTCGCCCACCTGTTCCAGGAGCGGGTCGCGCTGACCCCGGGCGGCGAGGCATACCGCTACCCCGTCCCGGTGGACGAGCACGCGGCGGACAGCACCCCCGGCGCCGAGCAGTGGCGGTCGCTGACCTGGGCGCAGACCGCGGCCCGGGTGCACGCGGTGGCGGCCGGCCTGCTCTCGCTGGGCATCGAGGCGGAGGACCGGGTGGCGCTGGCCTCCTCCACCCGGCTGGAGTGGATCCTCGCCGACCTCGGCAACATGTGCGCGGGCGCGGCCACCACGGCCGTCTACCCGAGCACCAACGCCGACGAGACGGCGTTCATCCTCTCCGACTCCGGCTCCCGGGCCCTGTTCGCCGAGAACGCCGTCCAGCTGGACAAGGTGGTCGCCGAACTGGACCGGCTGCCCGGGCTGGAGACGGTGATCCTGTTCGACGCGCCGGACGGGCCCCCGTCGGCGGGCCGGCTGCGGGTGATCACCTTCGCCGAGCTGGAGCGGCTCGGCGCCGAGCACCTGGCCGCGCACCCGGACGCGGTCGAGAAGGCGGTCGCCGCCCTCGACAAGGAGCAGCTGGCCACCCTCATCTACACCTCCGGCACCACCGGGCGCCCCAAGGGCGTGCGCCTGGTGCACGACTGCTGGGCCTACGAGGGGCGGGCGCAGGAGGCGAGCGGGCTGCTGGCCGCGGACGACGTGCAGTTCATGTGGCTGCCGCTGTCGCACGTTTTCGGCAAGACCCTGATCTCGGGGCAGATCGCGACCGGGCACGTGATGGCGCTGGACGGCCGGGTGGACCGGATCATCCACAACCTCCCGGTGATCCGGCCGACCATCATGGCCTCGGCGCCGCGGATCTTCGAGAAGGTCTACAACGGCATCGCCGGCAGGGCCCGGGCCGAGGGCGGCGCCAAGTACAAGATCTTCCTGTGGGCGGCGCGCACCGCCCGCGACCACGCCCGCGCGGTCCAGGAGAGCCGGGTGGCGACCGGCGTGGGCAGCGCCCCGGCGGTGCTGCGGATGAAGCACGCGCTCGCCGACAGGCTGGTGTACGCGAAGATCCGGGCCGCGTTCGGCGGGCGGCTGCGCGGGGCGGTGTCCGGCAGCGCCGCGCTGGCCCCGGAGATCGGCTACTTCTTCGTCGGCGCCGGGGTGCCGATCCTGGAGGGCTACGGGCTGTCCGAGACCAGCGCCGGCTCCTGCGTCAACCGGGCCGAGGACATCCGGGTGGGCACGGTGGGCCGGCCGCTGCCGGGCACCGAGGTGCGGATCGCCGACGACGGCGAGATCCTGCTGCGCGGCCCCGGCGTCATGCGCGGCTACCACAACCTGCCGGAGAAGACCGCCGAGGTGCTGGAGGCGGACGGCTGGTTCCACACCGAGGACATCGGCGAGCTGTCCCCGGACGGCTTCCTGCGGATCACCGACCGCAAGAAGGACCTGTTCAAGACCTCCGGCGGCAAGTACGTCGCGCCGAGCGAGGTGGAGGGCAGGTTCAAGGCGTCCTGCCCGTTCGTCAGCAACATCCTGGTGATCGGCAACGGCCGCAACTACTGCACCGCGCTGATCGGCCTGGACGAGGCGGTGATCATGCCGTGGGCGGCCGAGCACGGCATGGCCGGCGCGTCCTACGCCGAGGTGGTCGCCGACCCGCGGACCCGCGAGCTGATCGAGGGCTTCGTGCGGCGGCTCAACGGCCGGCTGCAGCGCTGGCAGACGATCAAGAGGTTCCACCTGCTGCCGCGCGACCTGGACGTCGAGCACGGCGAGCTCACCCCGAGCCTGAAGATCAAGCGCCCGGTGGTGGAGCGGACCTACGCCGAGGCGGTCACCGCGATGTACGAGGGCGCCAACGAGGCCTGACCCGCCCGTCCCGTACGGCCCGCGGGGCCGTACGGGACGGACGGCCCCGGCGGTACGGGACAATGGGGTCATGCCCTCCGCACTTCCCGACGGCGAACCGGTGCCGTCCGACGGTTCCCTGCCCGCGCACGCCCTCGACGGGCTGGGCTCGCGGCCGTTCGGCTTCTACCTGCACGTGCCCTACTGCGCCAGCCGCTGCGGCTACTGCGACTTCAACACCTACACCGCCACCGAGCTGCGCTCCTCGGGCACCGTCGCCTCCCAGGAGACCTACGCGGACAACGTGGTCGCCGAGATCCGCCTCGCCCGGCGGGTGCTCGGCGCGGACGCGCCGCCGGTGAGCACCGTCTTCCTGGGCGGCGGCACCCCGACCCTGCTGCCGGCCCGCGACCTGGTGCGGATGCTCGCCGCGGTCCGCGACGAGTTCGGGCTCGCCGACGGCGCCGAGGTCACCACCGAGGCCAACCCGGAGTCGGTGGACCCGGCGTACCTGGCGGAGCTGCGCGAGGGCGGCTACAACCGGATCTCCTTCGGCATGCAGTCGGCCCGCCCGCACGTGCTGCGGCTGCTCGACCGCCACCACACCCCCGGCCGCCCCGAGGCCTGCGTCGCCGAGGCCCGCGCGGCCGGCTTCGAGCACGTCAACCTCGACCTCATCTACGGCACCCCCGGCGAGTCCGACGACGACTGGCGGGCCTCCCTGGACGCCGCGATCGGCGCCGGCCCCGACCACGTCTCCGCCTACTCGCTGATCGTCGAGGAGGGCACCCGGCTGGCCGCCCGGGTCGGGCGCGGCGAGCTGCCGATGATCGACGACGACGTGCACGCCGACCGCTACCTGATCGCCGAGGAGGCGCTGGCCGCCGCCGGCTACTCCTGGTACGAGGTCTCCAACTGGTCCACCACCCCCGAGGGCCGCTGCCGCCACAACGAGCTGTACTGGACCGGCGGCGACTGGTGGGGCGCCGGCCCCGGCGCGCACAGCCACGTCGGCGGCGTGCGCTGGTGGAACGCCAAGCACCCCGCCGCCTACGCCCGGGCCCTCGCCGAGCACCGCACCCCCGCCCAGGGCCGCGAGCGCCTCACCGCCGAGGACCGCCGCGTCGAGCGCATCCTGCTCGAACTGCGCCTCGCCGAGGGGATCCCGCTCGACCTCCTCGCCGACACCGGCCGCGAGGCCGCCGCCCGCGCCCTCGCCGACGGCCTCCTCGCCCCCGCCCCCTACGAACGGGGCCGCGCCGCCCTCACCCTCCAGGGCCGCCTGCTGGCCGACGCGGTGGTGCGTGACCTGGTGGACTGAGTGTCGTTACCGTGGTGTCAGCCGTCGGAGGGAGCGCGCCATGACCGCCATCGATGATCGGATGACGGGGATCTTCGAGAACCTGGAGGTCCCGGAGGGCTGCAAGGCCGAGCTCATCAGGGGGGAAATCGTGATGATGGCGGGGCCGGACCTGGCCCACAACCTCATCGTCGAGTCGATCGTCGACCAGATCCCCCGCACGCGATGGCATCGGCTGCAGACGCAGGACGTGGCGTTCCCCGCCGACGGCAGCGAGCCCCAGCCGGACCTGGTGGTGATCGAGCGGGGGGCCGCCGAGGGCCCCGGGCGGCTGCTCTCCGCGCCGTCCGTGACGCTGGTGGTCGAGGTGGTGTCCAGGACCAGCGTGCTGCGCGACTACCGGACCAAGCGGGAGCTCTACGCGGAGGGCACCGTTCCGGCCTACCTGATCGTCGATCCGATCAAGGGCGTCTGCGTGCTGCTCACCGAGCCGAGCCAGGCGGCGGCCTCGGGGCTGCCGGACTACGCGGTCGAGCGGACCACCAAGTTCGGCGAGCCCGTGCCGGTCGACCTGGTCGGGGTGGTCCTCGACACGTCGGAGTTCCGGACCTACTCCTGATCCGGCAGGGTGACGAAGTCGATCAGCTCCTCGACGCGGCCCAGGAGTTCGGGCTCCAGGTCCTTGAAGGAGTCCACCGCGGCGAGGATGCGCTTCCAGGCGGCGGGGGTGTCCTCGGGCCAGCCCAGGCGGCGGCAGGTGCCGAGCTTGAAGTCCTCGCCGCGGGGGACGGCCGGCCAGGCGGGGACGCCGACGGAGGAGGGCTTCACGGCCTGCCAGACGTCGATGTAGGGGTGGCCGACGACCAGCACGTGCGGGCTGGTGACCCGGGCGGCGATGCGGTGCTCCTTGGTGCCGGGGAGCAGGTGGTCGACCAGGACGCCGAGGCGCCGGCCCGGGCCGGGGGCGAAGTCGGCGACGATCGCGGGCAGGTCGTCGACGCCCTCCAGGTACTCGACGACCACGCCCTCGATCCGCAGGTCGTCGCCCCAGACCCGCTCCACCAGCTCGGCGTCGTGCCGGCCCTCGACGTAGATCCGCGACTCCCGGGCCACCCGGGCGCGGGCACCGGGGACGGCGACCGAGCCGGAGGCGGTGCGGCCGGGGGCGCGGGAGGGGGCCGGGCCGGCGGGCCGGACCAGGGTGACCGCCCGGCCCTCCAGCAGGAAGCCGCGCGGGACCATCGGGAAGACCCGGTGCTTGCCGAACCGGTCCTCCAGGGTGACGGTGAAGCCCTCCGCGGTCTTCTCGCAGCGCACCACCGCCCCGCAGAAGCCGCTCGCCGCCTCCTCGACCACCAGGTCCCGCTCGGCGGGCACCTCCGGGGCGGGCGCCTGCTTCTTCCACGGCGGGGTCAGATCGGGTCCGTACTGGCGGCTGCGCATTCCCCGGAGTCTACGAGGCCCGGGAGCCCGCGGGGCGTCAGCCGGTGAACGGCGAGTTCACCACCAGGATCCCGGCGATCCGCTCGCGCAGCGCCGCCGAGTGCGGCAGCGGCACCGGGTCCCCGCCGCGGTCCAGGCGCACGCCCCGGTCGGCGAGCACGTACAGCATCCGCAGCGTGCGCAGGGTGTTGGAGACGACCGGGGGCACGCCGCGGCCGGTCGCGGAGGGGCGGCGCGGCGGCTGGGCGGCGATCGGGTCGAGCCAGCCGAGCGCCTGCCGCTCGGTCAGCTCGGGGCGGGTGAGGATCTGGGCGGCGGCGCGGCCGAGCCGGTCGTCCTCCATGGCGTCCAGCACGTGGTCGGTGGGGGCGAGCAGCCGGGCGGCGGCCAGCTCCAGCAGCGGTGTCGGGTCGGCGAGCAGCGGGCCGCGGCCCAGGGCGGCCAGGTAGTCGGCGCCGTGCGCGACGGCGTGCAGCCAGCCGAGCGCCGGGTCCCAGCCCCGCAGGTCGCTCTCGCCCGGGTACCAGCGGGCGAAGGCGTCCAGCCAGGCCGGGCGGTGGGCTCCGGCGTCGGCGAGTTCGGCGAGGACCAGCGGCGCGAAGGTGCGGGCCTGGATCTCGGGGTCGGCCAGCCGCCCGGCCATCTCGTCGCCGAGGGCGAGGCGCTCCTGCGGGCCGAGCAGCGGCACCCAGCGGCACAGCTGCTCGTAGGCGAGGGTGTCGCGCACATGCGGGTCGGGGGAGCGCAGCGCGGCGCTCACGGCGGCGAGCAGCTCGGGGGTCGGGGCGGCGGTCTCGATCTCGGTCCAGTTGATCACGCCCGGACCCTAGGGGCCCCGGGCCTTCCCGGCCACCGGTTTTCACAGCCCCGGCGCGCCCCAGACCGGGAACCAGCGGGTGAGGTCCTTCTCCAGCCGCAGGTCGTTGCCGAGCATGGCGTTGACCTCCAGCTCCAGCGGGCTGTCGCGCTTCTCCCCGCCGCCCGGCAGCGGGGCGAACGGGTAGAAGGTGCCGCGCTTGTACAGGTAGACCAGGGCCAGCGGCCGCCGCCCCGAGGCGTCGCGGAAGCCGACCAGCGAGCAGAGCAGCTGCGGCCCGAAGCCGTTGGCCTCCAGTTCGCTGTTGACCGCGTGCAGGTCGTTGACCAGCTCCGGCAGCTCCTCGGGGGCGTGCCGGGCGAGCAGCCAGGAGTAGCCGTAGTCGTCCCTGGACGCCTCGACGGGGACCCCGCCGCGCCCGGTGTCGGCGTCGAGCAGCGCCCGGACCTGCCGCTCGACCTCGTCGAACGCCCCGCCCTCGACCGAGGCGAAGCAGACCGAGCCGAGGCCGGTGGGCCGCAGGCCCGCCCCGGCCTCCAGCGTCAGCGCGGCGGACGGCACCCCGAACAGCTGGTCGAGGTCGGGCCTGACGGGCCTGCTGCGGCCGAACAGCGCGTCCAGGATTCCCACGGCGGTCCTTCCGGAGGTCGGGTCAACGGTCAACGGGTCAACGGGTCGACGGTCAGCGGGTCACCGGCCGAGCCGGGCGGAGATCTTCGCGAGCTGGGCCAGCCGCTGCTCCAGCGTCGGGTGGGTGGAGAACAGCTGGGTGGCGGCCTCGCGGGCGCTCAGCGCGGGGGCGAAGTAGAAGGCGTTGTAGGGCTGCGCCTGGCGCAGGTCCTTGGTCGGGATGGCGGCGATCTGGCCGGTCACCTTGGTGAGCGCCGAGGCCAGCGCGCTGGGCCGGCCGGTGAGCTGGGCGGCGGCCCGGTCGGCGGCCAGCTCCCGGTAGCGGGAGAGCAGCCGGGTCAGCAGGAAGCTGATCGCGTAGACGGCGATCGACACCAGCGGGACGACCAGCGCGACGATCGCCGCGTTGGGGTCGTTGCTGTTGCGCCCGCCGCCCATGAAGCCGCCGTACATCGCGATCCTGGTCATCGCTCCGGCCAGCACGCCGAGGAAGCCGGCCACCGTCATCACGGCGACGTCCCGGTGGGCGACGTGCGACAGCTCGTGGGCGAGCACGCCCTCCAGCTCCTCCGGTTCCAGCCGGCGCAGCAGGCCGGTGGTGACGCAGACCACGGCCTTCTGCGGGTTGCGGCCGGTGGCGAAGGCGTTCGGCATGTCGTTCCGGGCGACGGCCACCCGGGGTTTGGGCATGTCGGCGAGCGCGCAGAGCCGGTCGACGGCGCCGTGCAGCTGCGGGTACTGCTCCGGGGTGACCGGGTGGGCGCCCATGGCCCGCTCGGTGATCCGGTCGCTGAACCAGAACTGGGCGACGAACAGGCCGCCGGAGACCAGGACGATGATCGGCCAGGCGCCGCGCAGCAGGGCGATCAGCAGCCCGGTGAACCCGACGTACAGCAGCCCGATCAGGAACATCGTCCCCACCATCCGGCCGGTCAGGCCGCGGTCGGGGGCGAAACGGGTGTGGGGGCCCGAGGTCGACATCGCTGTTCCTCCGTTCGCCGTCCGCTTTCGATGCTGCCACCAGGGCGGGCCCTCGGCATCATCCGCGCGCCGCCGACTGCGGGCAGGATCACCCCGGCCGGGCCGTTCCTGCCGTCGGACCCGGGCCTTACACTGGCAGGTACGGTTCTGGCACTCAGGCGTTCAGAGTGCCAAGGCCGGGTCCCTCGGGGCCGGCCCGACAGCTCGAAATGCGGACACATGCCACGACGGCGTGTCACAACGGACAACGCGTGAAGACGGAGGTGCGTGCCCCATGGCCGGTGAGGTCCGCCAGCTCGACGACCGCAAGCTCGCGGTGCTTCGCGCGATCGTCCAGGACTACGTGGGGACGGAGGAGCCGGTCGGCTCCAAGGCCCTGGTGGACCGGCACAACCTCGGGGTCTCCCCGGCCACCGTCCGCAACGACATGGCGGCGCTGGAGGAGGAGGGCTACATCCACCAGCCGCACACCAGCGCCGGGCGGATCCCCACCGACAAGGGCTACCGGCTGTTCGTCGACAAGCTGGCCGAGGTCAAGCCGATGAGCGCGCCCGAGCGGCGGGCGATCCGGCACTTCCTGGACGGCGCGGTGGACCTCGACGACGTGGTCGCCCGCACGGTGCGGCTGCTGGCCCAGCTGACCCGCCAGGTCGCGGTGGTGCAGTACCCCTCGCTGAGCCGCTCCACGGTGCGGCACATCGAGCTGGTCGCACTGGCCCCGGCGAAGGTGATGCTGGTGCTGATCACCAACACCGGCCGGGTCGAGCAGCGGCTGGTGGACTGCCCCGGCGCGGTCGGCGAGACCCTGCTGGCGGACCTGCGGGCCCGGGTCAACACCGGGGCCGCCGGCCAGCGGCTCCCGGACGTCCCCGGGCTGCTGGACGAGCTGCCCTCGCTGTTCGAGGCGGCCGACCGGCCGACCGTGACCACCGTGCTGGCGACGCTCTTCGAGACGCTCGCCGAGCAGAGCGAGGAGCGGATCATGCTGGCCGGCACGGCCAACCTGACCCGTTTCGGCCACGACTTCCCGCTGACCATCCAGCCGGTGCTCGAAGCACTGGAGGAGCAGGTCGTCCTGCTCCGCCTCCTGGGTGAGACCGCGGACGCCGGGATGACGGTCCGGATCGGCCGCGAGAACGCCTACGAGGGGCTGAATTCCACGTCGGTCGTCTCGGTCGGTTACGGTTCGGGCGACGAAAGCGTGGCCAAACTGGGTGTGATCGGTCCGACCCGGATGGACTATCCGGGCACAATGGGGGCGGTGCGAGCGGTGGCACGGTACGTGGGCCAGATCCTGGCCGAATCGTAGGAACGGTCACCATCGGATCTGATGGTGACCGCAGTCGCAAGCACTCTTACAGGCGGAACAAGCGGAGCATTTGGTGGCCACGGACTACTACGCGGTACTCGGCGTCCGACGGGATGCGGGGCAGGACGAGATCAAGAAGGCGTTCCGGCGCCTGGCGCGCGAACTGCACCCGGACGTCAACCCGGACCCGAAGACGCAGGAGCGGTTCAAGGAGATCAACGCCGCCTACGAGGTGCTCTCCGACCCGCAGAAGCGCCAGGTCTACGACCTCGGCGGCGACCCGCTCTCGCCCAACGGCGGGGGCGGCGGGGCGGGCGGCTTCGGCGCGGGCGCGGCCGGCTTCGGCTTCTCCGACATCATGGACGCCTTCTTCGGCGCGGCCTCCGGCCAGCGCGGGCCGCGCTCGCGGACCCGGCGCGGCCAGGACGCCATGATCCGCCTGGAGATCACCCTGGAGGAGGCCGCGTTCGGCACCACCAAGGAACTCCAGGTCGACACCGCCGTCACCTGCACCACCTGCAGCGGCGAGGGCGCCGCGCCCGGCACCTCCGCGCAGACCTGCGACATGTGCCGCGGCAAGGGCGAGGTCTCCCAGGTCACCCGGTCCTTCCTGGGCCAGGTCATGACCTCCCGCCCCTGCCCGCAGTGCCAGGGCTTCGGCACCGTCGTGCCGACCCCGTGCCCGGAGTGCGCCGGCGACGGCCGGGTCCGCGCCCGCCGCACCCTGACCGTCAAGATCCCCGCCGGTGTCGACAACGGCACCCGGATCCAGCTGGCCGGCGAGGGCGAGGTCGGCCCCGGCGGCGGCCCGGCCGGCGACCTCTACGTCGAGATCGCCGAGACCACCCACGCGGTGTTCCAGCGGCGCGGCGACGACCTGCACTGCACCGTCACCATCCCGATGACGGCCGCCTCGCTCGGCACCCAGGTGCCGCTGCAGACCCTGGACGGGGTGGAGGAGGTCGACATCCGGCCCGGCACCCAGTCCGGCCAGTCCATCCCGCTGCACGGCCGGGGCATCACCCACCTGCGCGGCGGCGGCCGGGGCGACCTGATAGTGCACGTCGAGGTGCAGACGCCCACCAAGCTCGACGCCGAGCAGGAGGACCTGCTGCGCCGCCTGGCGGTGCTGCGCGGCGAGGAGCGGCCGTCCGGCCAGTTCGCGCCCGGGCAGCAGGGGCTGTTCTCCCGGCTGAAGGACGCCTTCAACGGCCGGTAGCCGTCCCGCGCGGGGGTGCCGAGGCTTCCTCGGCACCCCTTTCGCGTTCCCGTTCCCGTTCCCACCCCGGAGGTTCCCCGCATGACCGCGCCCGTGTTCGTCGTCGACACCGAGCGGATCGCCGCCGCCGCGCCCGGCGCGCTGGTGCGGCTGGACGGGCCGGAGGGCCGGCACGCGGCCGCCGTGAAGCGGCTGGAGCCGGGCGAGGCGGTCACCCTGGCGGACGGCCTCGGACTCGGCGTGGACGGCACCGTCGCGGCGGTGCACGGCAAGGACGCGGTCGAGGTGGCGGTGGCGGCCGTGCGCCGCGAGCCGCTGCCGGCGCCGCGGATCGTCGTCGTCCAGGCGCTGCCCAAGGGCGACCGGGGCGAGCTGGCCGTCGAGACCATGACCGAGGTCGGCGTGGACGTGGTGATCCCCTGGGCGGCCTCGCGCTGCATCACCCAGTGGAAGGGCGAGCGCGGCGCCAAGGCGCTCGCCAAGTGGCGGGCCACCGCGCGGGAGGCCGGCAAGCAGTCCCGCCGGCTGCGCTTCCCCGAGGTCCGCGACCTGGTGACCACCCGGCAGCTGGCCCCGGTGCTGGCCGGCGCCGCGTTCGCGGCGGTGCTGCACGAGGAGGGCGCCGAGCCGCTGGCCGGGGCCGCACTGCCCGGCGCCGGGGACCTGGTGCTGGTGGTCGGCCCGGAGGGCGGGGTCTCCCCGGAGGAGCTGGCCGCCTTCGCCGGGGCCGGCGCGAAGCCGTACCGGCTCGGCCCGTCCGTGCTGCGCACCTCCACCGCCGGCGTGGCGGCGGGCTCGCTGCTGCTGGGCCGCACCGGCCGCTGGTCGTAGCCGCGGCGTCCCCCGCAGGGGGTCGTGGTCGGGAAAGTCCCGGCGCGCGACGCGGACCGCTGCCTAGGGTGACGGGTGTGAGCGAACCCGAGAGCACTCCCGTGGGCGCCTATCTGCGCCACCCGCACCTGCACGGCGACCTGATCGCCTTCGTGGCCGAGAACGACGTGTGGCTCGCCCCGCTGGACGGCGGCCGGGCCTGGCGGCTGACGGCCGACCACGTCCCGGTCCGCCGCCCCCGGTTCTCCCCGGACGGCCGGTACGTCGCGTTCACCTCCACCCGGGACGGCGCCCCCGAGGTGCACCTCGCGCCGGTGGACGGCGGCCCGTCGCGCCGGCTCACCCACTGGGGCGACGCCCAGACCCAGCTGCGGGGCTGGACGGCCGACGGCCGGCCGATCGCCACCACCGCCGCCGGTCAGGCCTCGCTGCGCCGCACCTGGGCGCACGCCGTGCCGCTGGACGGCGGCGAGCCGGTACGGCTGCCCTACGGGCCGGTCGGCGGGCTGGCCTTCGAGCCGGGCGGCGAGCGGGCGCTGCTGGTCTCGGCGTTCGGCGTGGAGCCGGCCTGGTGGAAGCGGTACCGGGGCGGGCGGACCGGCAAGCTGTGGATCGGCGCCGAGCGCTTCGAGCGCGTCCACGAGGAGCTGGACGGCAACATCGAGTCGCCGCTGTGGGTGGGGGAGCGGATCGCGTTCCTCTCCGACCACGAGGGCGTCGGCGCGCTGTACTCCAGCCTCCCGGACGGCTCCGACCTGCGCCGCCACGGCGGCTCCCCGGAGGGCTTCTACGCCCGCGACGCCACCACCGACGGCACCCGGACGGTCTGGCACACCGCCGGCGACCTGTGGCTGCTGGACGACCTGGCCGGCGCCGAGCCGCGCCGCCTCGACGTCCGGCCGGCCGGCCCGCGCACCGGCCGCCGCCCCCGCCCGGTGTCCGCCGCCCACTGGCTGGAGGGCGCCGCCCCGGACCGCACCGGCCGGGCCGGCGCGGTGGTGGTGCGCGGCACCGTGCACTGGCTCACCCACCGGGAGGGCCCGGCCCGGGTGCTGGACGAGACGCCGGGCGTGCGCGGCCGCCTCGCCAGGGTGGTGCCGGGCCCGGCGGGCGAGGACGGCGCGCAGGGCGTGGTCTGGGTGACCGACGCCGAGGGCGACGACGCGGTCGAGTACGCGCCCGCCGTGCTCGGCGCCGAGCGCCGCCGGCTGGCCGCCGGGCGGCTGGGGCGGGTCCGCACGCTGCTGGTGTCGCCGGACGGCAAGCAGCTGGCGGTCGGCTCGCACGACGGCCGGGTGCTGCTGGTCGCGCTGGCCGACGGGGCCGTGCACGAGCTGGCGCACAGCACCGACGGCGAGATCAGCGGGCTGGCGTTCAGCCCGGACTCGGCGTGGCTGGCCTGGTCGCAGCCGGCCCTCGGGCCGTGGTCGCTGCGCCAGATCGTGCTGGCCAACCTGGCCACCCGGACGGTCTCCGAGGCGACCCCGCAGCGGTTCATCGACACCTCGCCGGCGTTCACCGCGGACGGCCGGCACCTGGCGTTCCTCTCGGTGCGCAACTTCGACCCGGTGTACGACTCGCACGTCTTCGACCTGTCGTTCCCCAACGGCTGCCGCCCGTACCTGATCACGCTGGCCGCCGACACGCCGAACCCGTTCGGGCCGAGCCGGGCCGGGCGGCCGGCCGGCGGCGAGGACGAGGAGCCCCGGGGCAAGCGGGCGGACGGTGAGGAGGGCGGGGCCGACGCGCCGCCGGTGACCAGGGTCGACCTGGACGGCATCGCCGACCGGATCGTGCCGTTCCCGGTGGAGGGCGGCCGGTTCGGCGCCCTGCGGGCGGCCAAGGACGGCGTGTTGTGGACGCGCGTCCCGCTGGTCGGCGAGCTGGGCGACGAGGCCGCCTCACTGGAGGAGGACCGCCCGCGGCCCGCCCTGGAGCGCTTCGACTTCCGCAAGCGCCGGGCCGAGCAGCTGGTGGACGGCCTGGACGGGTTCGCGGTGAGCGGCGACGGCACCCGGCTGGCCGTGCTGGACGAGGGCGAGCTGCGGATCCTGCCCGCCGACCACAAGGCGTCCGGCGAGGACGAGGAGGTCGACGTCGACCTCGACCGGCTGCGGGTGACCGTCGACCCGGCGGCCGAGTGGCGGCAGATGTACGACGAGAACGGCCGCCTGATGCGGGACAACTTCTGGCACCCGGAGCTCTCCGGGGTGGACTGGGCCGGGGTGCTGGCCCGCTACCGCCCGCTGGTGGAGCGGCTCGGCTCGCACGACGACCTGGTGGACCTGCTCTGGGAGGTGCACGGCGAGCTGGGCACCTCGCACGCCTACGTGGTGCCGCACGGGAGGCACACCGAGCCGGCCCGCCGGCAGGGCCTGCTCGGCGCCGACCTGGTCCGGGACGGCGAGGTGTGGCGGATCGCCCGGATCCTGCCCGGCGAGTCCTCGGACCCGCGGGCGCACTCGCCGCTGGCCGCCCCGGGCGCGGCGATCCGCCCGGGGGACGCCGTCCTGGCGGTCAACGGCCGCCCGGTGGACCCGGTGACCGGCCCGGCGCCGCTGCTCGCCGGCACCGCCGGGCAGCCGGTGGAGCTGACCGTGGCCGGCAAGGACGGCACCGACCGGCGCCACCCGGTGGTCGTCCCGCTCGCCGACGACGAGGCGCTGCGCTACCACGACTGGGTGGCCGGCCGGCGGGCCGCCGTGCGCGAGCTGTCCGGGGGCCGGCTCGGCTACCTGCACGTCCCCGACATGCAGACCACCGGCTGGGCGCAGATCCACCGCGACCTGCGCTCGGAGATGGCCCGGGAGGGCGTGATCGTCGACATCCGGGGCAACCGGGGCGGGCACACCTCGCAGCTGGTGATCGAGAAGCTGTCCCGGCGGATCGTCGGCTGGGGCGTCGCCCGGGACATCGCCAGCCCGGCGCCCTACCCCGAGGACGCGCCGCGCGGGCCGGTCGTCGCGCTGGCCGACGAGTACTCCGGCTCGGACGGCGACATCGTCAACGCCGCCATCCAGGCGCTCGGCATCGGCCCGGTGGTCGGCACCCGCACCTGGGGCGGGGTGATCGGCATCGACAGCCGCTACTCGCTGGTCGACGGCACCCTGGTGACCCAGCCGAAGTACGCGTTCTGGTCGGAGCGGGTCGGCTGGGGCCTGGAGAACCACGGCGTGGACCCGGACGTCGAGGTGCCGTTCCCGCCGCACGCGTGGGGGGCGGGGGAGGACCCGCAGCTCGCCGAGGGGGTCCGGCTGGCGCTGGCGGCGCTCGCCGAGCGGCCGGCGAGGACCCCGCCGCCGCTGCCCGGGCAGCGGTAGGTCCCGGCCGGGCCGCCGCGCGGCGGCCCGGCCGGGTTCCCCCTCCGGGTCGCGTCCGCCTGGCGTGACCCGAAAGGGAGGGCCTAGCATGCCGCCGTACGCACGACCCGCCCAGCACCTGCACCAGCACCCGCGAGGAGAACCCGATGGCCGGCGAGCCGCAGCCCGACTGCCTGTTCTGCAAGATCGTGGCGGGCGGGATCCCGGCCACCGTGGTGCGCAGGACCGAGCGGGTGCTCGCCTTCCGCGACATCGCCCCGAAGGCCCCGGTGCACGTCCTGGTGATCCCGCACGCCCACTACCCGAACGCCGCCGCGCTGGCCGCCGAGGAGCCGGAGACCGCCGGCGAGCTGCTCGCCGAGGCCGGCCGGGTCGCCGCCGACGAGGGCCTGGAGGACTACCGGCTGATCTTCAACACCGGCGCCGGCGCCGGGCAGACGGTCTTCCACGCGCACGTCCACGTGCTCGGCGGCAAGCCGATGACCGAGCGCATGGTCTAGTCGGGTGTCGCAGCGCGAACTCGTCGTCCTCGGCACCGCCAGCCAGGTCCCGACCCGGCACCGCAACCACAACGGCTACCTGCTCCGCTGGGACGGCGAGGGCCTGCTGTTCGACCCCGGCGAGGGCACCCAGCGGCAGATGCTGCGCGCCGGGGTCTCGGCCACCCAGCTCACCCGGATCGCCGTCACGCACTTCCACGGCGACCACAGCCTGGGCCTCGCCGGGGTGATCCAGCGGATCAACCTCGACCGGGTCCCGCACCCGGTGGACGTCTACTTCCCGGCCTCCGGCGAGGTGTACTTCGAGCGGCTGCGGTACGCCTCCGCCTACCACGAGACGGCCGTGCTGCGGCCCCGCCCGATCGAGGAGCCCGGCCCGCTGCCGGCGCCCGGCGCCCGCTTCGCGCTGGACGCCGTCCGGCTCTCGCACCCCGTCGAGTCCTTCGGCTACCGGCTGAGCGAGCCGGACGGCCGCCGGCTGGTGCCCGAACGGCTGGCCTCCCTGGGCATCCGCGGCCCGGACGTCGGCCGGCTCCAGCGGTACGGCGCGATCGAGGCGGCCGGCCGGCGGGTCACCCTGGACGAGGTGAGCGAGCCGAGGCCCGGCCAGCGGTTCGCCTTCGTCATGGACACCCGGCTCTGCGAGGGCGTGCACGAGCTCGCCGAGCGCGCCGACCTGCTGGTCGTCGAGGCCACCTTCACCGACGCCGACGCCCGGCTCGCCGAGGACCACGGCCACCTCACCGCCGGGCAGGCCGGCAAGGTCGCCGCCGAGGCGGGCGCCCGCAGCCTGGTGCTGACCCACTTCTCGCAGCGCTACCCGGACCTCGGCCAGCACCTCGCCGACGCCCGCAAGCACTTCGACGGCCCGATCGTGCTTGCCGAGGACCTCGCCCGGGTACCAGTACCGCCCCGGCGCGCGTGACCCGGCCCGCACCCGCCCGCACCCGCGCGGGCCGGTGCGCGCACGGCGCGGAAAACCGTTCGCGCCACCTGGGCGATCTGCCGCAGCATCGTCGGGTGCGGCCCCGCCGCCCGCCGCGTCGATCACGTGCGCGGCGTACCCTGGTGCCCCGGAGAGACCCAGCGGCACCACGACACACGGATGGGATGAGGCAGGCCCCAGCGCCGACCTATGAGTGACACATCGCAGACCCGTACCAACGGACAGCCGCGCCCCGAGTCGGCCGACGACGGCCGCGTCAGCGCCCGGATCGTCATCCCCGAGAAGCACCCGATGGTCACCCTGCTCGGCACCGCCGACTCGCTGCTGCGGGTGATCGAGGAGGGCTTCCCCGCCGCCGACATCCACGTCCGCGGCAACGAGGTGACCGCGACCGGCGCGCGCGCCGAGGTGGCCCTCGTCAAGCAGCTGTTCAGCGAGATGATGCTGGTGCTGCGCACCGGCCAACCCCTGACGGAGGACGCCGTGGAGCGCTCCATCGCCATGCTCCGCGGTGCCGCGGAGGACCCGGACAGCCCGGCGCCGTCGCAGGTGTTCACCGCGAACATCCTGTCCAACCGGGGCCGGACCATCCGCCCCAAGACCCTCAACCAGCAGCGCTACGTCGACGCGATCGACAAGCACACGATCGTCTTCGGCCTCGGCCCGGCCGGCACCGGCAAGACCTACCTGGCGATGGCCAAGGCCGTCCAGGCCCTGCAGGCCAAGGAGGTCAACCGGATCATCCTGACCCGGCCGGCCGTCGAGGCGGGGGAGCGGCTGGGCTTCCTGCCCGGCACCCTCTACGAGAAGATCGACCCGTACCTGCGCCCGCTGTACGACGCCCTGCACGACATGATGGACCCGGACTCCATCCCGCGCCTGATGGCCGCCGGGACCATCGAGGTCGCGCCGCTCGCCTACATGCGCGGCCGCACCCTCAACGACGCCTTCATCATCCTCGACGAGGCCCAGAACACCTCGCCCGAGCAGATGAAGATGTTCCTCACCCGCCTCGGGTTCAACTCCCGGGTGGTGGTCACCGGCGACACCAGCCAGATCGACCTCCCGGGCGGCACCCGCAGCGGCCTCAAGGTCGTCCAGGAGATCCTGGTCGACGTGCCCGACATCCACTTCTCCGTCCTCACCAGCACCGACGTGGTCCGCCACAAGCTGGTCGGCCGGATCGTGGACGCGTACGAGCGCTGGGACGCCCGCCAGGAGGCCCAGGAGACCGAGGAGCGCAGGCTCCCGGTCAAGCCCGCCCAGCGGCGCGGCTCGCGCGCACCCCGACAGTCCCATCGCACCGAAAGCTGAGTAACCAGCCCCTCATGTCGATCGACATCGCCAACGAGTCCGGTTGGGACGCCGACGAGGAGTCCATCCTCGACGTCGCCCGCTACGCACTGGACAAGATGCGGATCCACCCGCAGTCCGAACTGTCCGTGATCCTGGTGGACGGAGCGGCGATGGAGGAGCTGCACATCCAGTGGATGGACCTCCCGGGCCCGACGGACGTGATGTCCTTCCCGATGGACGAGCTGCGCCCCGGCAAGGAGGGCGAGGAGCTCCCGCAGGGCCTGCTCGGCGACATCGTGCTCTGCCCCGAGGTCGCCGAGCAGCAGGGCAAGGCGGCCCCGTCGAAGCACTCGATGGACGAGGAGCTGCAGCTGCTCACCGTGCACGGCGTGCTGCACGTGCTCGGCTACGACCACGAGGAGCCGGACGAGGAGGCCGAGATGTTCGGCCTCCAGAAGGCGATCCTCGACGGCTGGCGGGCCGAGCGGGGCCTCGGCGGCATCTCGCCGGCCCCCACCACCCACTGAGCGCGGAGCCCGAACCCCTGTGAGTGGTGAGAGTACGAGTTTCATCCTCGGTGCCGTGCTGCTGGTCGTGCTCGGCTGGCTGGCCGCCTGCGCCGAGGCGGGCATCTCCCGGGTCTCCCGGTTCCGGGCGGAGGAGGCCGTGCGCTCCGGGCGCAAGGGCTCGGCCCGGCTGCTGGCACTGGCCACCGACCCGATCCGCTACCTCAACCTGGCCACCCTGATCCGGGTCGCCAGCGAGATGGCGGCGGCGGTCCTGGTCACCGTGGTGTGTGTGCGCACCATCGACACGACCTGGCAGGCCGTGCTGCTGGCGTTCGGCGTGATGGTGCTGGTGTCCTTCGTGGCGGTGGGCGTCTCGCCGCGCACGATCGGCCGCCAGCACCCGCTCACGACCGCGACCGCGGCCTCCTTCGTGCTGCTGCCGCTGGCCCGGATCCTCGGCCCGATCCCGCGGCTTCTGATCCTGCTCGGCAACGCCCTGACGCCCGGCAAGGGCTACAAGGAGGGCCCGTTCGCCTCCGAGGCGGAGCTGCGGGCCCTGGTCGACCTGGCGGAGAAGAACGACGTCATCGAGGACGAGGAGCGCCGGATGGTGCACTCGGTCTTCGAGCTGGGCGACACCATCGTCCGCGAGGTGATGGTGCCGCGCACCGACCTGGTGATGATCGAGCGGCACAAGACCGTGCGGCAGGCGCTGACCCTGGCGCTGCGCTCGGGCTTCTCGCGGATCCCGGTGGTCGGCGACAACGAGGACGACGTGGTCGGCATCGTCTACCTCAAGGACCTGGTGCGCCGCACCCACATCAACCGGGACTCGGAGTCCGACGAGGTCGGCGAGGTGCTGCGCCCGGCGGTGTTCGTCCCGGACTCCAAGCCGGCCGCCGACCTGCTGCGCGAGATGCAGCAGATGCGCTCCCACGTGGCGATCGTGATCGACGAGTACGGCGGCACGGCCGGCCTGGTCACCATCGAGGACATCCTGGAGGAGATCGTCGGCGAGATCACCGACGAGTACGACCGGGAGATCCCCCCGGTGGAGGACCTCGGGGACGGTTCCTACCGGATCACCGCGCGGCTGCTGGTCGAGGACCTCGGCGAGCTGTTCGGGATCGAGCTGGAGGACGAGGACGTCGAGACGGTCGGCGGCCTGCTGGCCAAGCACCTGGGCCGGGTGCCGATCCCCGGATCGTCCTGCGAGATCCCGGTGCCGGAGGAGATCCCGGGCGGCCTGACCGCGATCCGGCTGACCGCCGAGAGCTCGGCCGGGCGCCGCAACCGGATCGGCTCCGTGGTCGCCGCCCCGGTGCGCGCCGGGGCGCGGGACGGCCGGGAGGCCGGCGAGTAGCGTCCGGGTGCTTCCGGGGCGACGATGGGAGGCATGACGCACCAACTTCGCGCGGAGTACGGCCCGCAGGGGAGCGCGGGCGGGGTGAAGGTCTGGCACGTCGTGCGGGAGCGGGATCCGGCCGTGGCGCTCTGCGGCCGGACCATGCCCGCCGAGGCGGAGACCCGGCCGGAGCAGGAGTGGGGCACCGGGCTCCGGGGCTGCCAGCAGTGCGGCTCGCTGTACATGCACGAGGTGCCGCACATGCAGGGGGCCCACCCCTACAGCTAGCCAGGTGCTACGGCCACTTCGGAGGTCGCCATGAAGCTGCAAGACGAACTGCCCGTCGACCACAAACTGGTGCTGGTCTGGCGGATCGGGGCGGGGCTCGGCGGGGTCTTCCTGATCGTGTTCGGCTGCCTGGGGCTGGCCGACCACCCGGGCTTCCTGTCCACCGAGGGCAACGAGATCGCGGGGATGTCCACCAACGGCGCACTGAGCATCCTGTCCATCGTGGTGGGCGGGATCCTGGTGCTCGGCGCCGTCGTCGGCGGGAACTTCGCCGCCAATCTGAACATGGCGGCCGGGGTGCTGTTCATCCTCTCCGGGTTCTACGGGCTGACGGTGCTCGAACGGCCGGACGCCAACATCCTGAACTTCGGCATCCACAACGTGATCTTCGCCTTCGCCTTCGGCGTGGTGATCACCGCGTTCGGGATGTACGGGCGGGTCAGCAGCCACCTGCCGCACGACAACCCGTACTGGCGCAAGCGGGCCGGGGAGGAACAGCCGCTGCCGGCCGGTCCCAAGACCTTCGTGAAGGTGATGCGGCCCGGGCCGCCCAACCCGATCGGGCACTGAGCACCCGCCGGACCCCGGCGGCCGGGGCCTATGCTCCTGGGCATGAGTGACATCGTCGAGCTGGACCCCGAAGACAAGAAGATCATCACCCTGGCCCGCTCCGTCCGCGCCCGCAACGGCGTGGCGGAGGGGGCCGCGGTGCGTGACGAGACCGGCCGCACGTACGTGGCCGGGACGGTCGCGCTGGAGTCGCTGCGGCTGAGCGCGGTGCAGACGGCGGTGGCGATGGCGGTGGCCAGCGGTGCGAAGTCGCTGGAGGCGGCGGCCGTGGTGACCGAGGCGGAGCAGCCCGCGGAGGCCGACCTGGCCGCGGTGCGGGACCTCGGCGGCGCGGGCACCCCGCTGCTGCTGGCCGGGCCGGACGGGGCGCTGCGCGCCTCGGTCGGGGCCCGCTGAGAGCGTGCGGTCGACCGGCGCCCGGGGCTCGTGCCCCGGGCGCCGGCGCGTTCCGGAGCCGCTGGATTCGGCGGATAATCTCACCGGGGATGGGCGGGGAACCGGCACGGTGAGGGGGCTGGGCGATGCTGGGGACGTTCGCGTTCTTCGCGGGGCTGCTGGCGGGCGTGATGGGCATGGGCAAGTGGCAGGAGACCGGGTCGCCGTACTGGCTCTGGGGCTCGGTCGCCTTCCTGCTGATCGTCCTCGGCTGGGGCCTGGGCGCGGCGTTCAAGGGCAGGAAGTGAGGGACCGGGCGGCCGGTGTCCGCCCCGGCGGGGGTGATCAGGGAGAATGGAGCCCATGAATGCCCCTTCCTCCTCGTACCGCTCCGGCTTCGCGTGCTTCGTCGGCCGGCCCAACGCGGGCAAGTCGACCCTGACCAACGCCCTGGTGGGGACGAAGGTCGCGATCACCTCCGACCGCCCGCAGACCACCCGGCACACCGTCCGCGGCATCGTGCACCGCCCGGACGCCCAGCTGGTGCTGGTCGACACCCCCGGCCTGCACAAGCCGCGCACCCTGCTCGGCGAGCGCCTCAACGACCTGGTCCGCAGCACCTGGGCCGAGGTCGACGTGATCGGCTTCTGCCTGCCCGCCGACCAGAAGCTCGGCCCCGGCGACAAGTTCATCGCCAAGGAGCTCGCCGAGATCAAGAAGACCCCCAAGGTGGCCATCGTCACCAAGACCGACCTGGTCGACTCCAAGCGGCTGGCCGAGCAGCTGATCGCCGTCCACCAGCTCGGCGCCGAGCTGGGCATCGAGTGGGCCGAGATCATCCCGGTCTCCGCGGTGGGCGATCAGGAGGTGGGACGCAGTCCCTCGAACAAGGGTGGTGGTGGGAGCAGGGCCGGCCAGGTGGAGCTGGTCGGCGAGCTGATCAGCAAGCTGCTGCCGGAGGGCATGCCGCTCTACCCGGACGGCGACCTCACCGACGAGCCCGAGCAGATCATGGTGGCCGAGCTGATCCGCGAGGCCGCGCTGGAGGGCGTGCGCGACGAGCTGCCGCACTCGCTGGCCGTCGTGGTCGAGGAGATGCTGCCGCGCGAGGGCCGCCCGGCCGACCGGCCGCTGCTGGACATCCACGCCAACGTCTACATCGAGCGGCAGAGCCAGAAGGCGATCGTGATCGGGGCCAAGGGCGCCCGGCTCAAGCACGTCGGCACCACCGCCCGCAAGCACATCGAGGCGCTGCTCGGCACCCCGGTCTTCCTGGACCTGCACGTCAAGGTCGCCAAGGACTGGCAGCGGGACCCGAAGCAGCTGCGCAAGCTCGGGTTCTGACCGGCGGGGGCGCGGCATGAAGCTGCACACACGGGAGTGGGGCGCCGGCGACCGGACCGCGCTGCTGGTCCACGGGATCATGTCCGACCACCGCAGCTGGCGGTCGGTCGGCCCGGCGCTCGCCGAGCGCGGCTACCGGGTGATCGCCGTCGACCTGCGCGGCCACGGCGCCAGCCCGCGCGGGGAGGGCGCCACCCCGGTGGACCGCTACGGCCCCGAGCGGTACGCCGAGGACCTGGTCGACACCCTGCCGAGGGGCGCGGACCTGGCGGTCGGCCACTCGCTGGGCGCGCTGACCCTGCTGCACGCGGTCGAGCGGCTGCGGCCCGCCCGGGCGGTCTACTCCGACCCGGCCTGGCGGTACGCCCGGCCGGGCCTCTTCGACCCGGCGGTCTTCGCCCAGTTCAAGGAGGCCACCCGGGGGCAGATCGCCGCGGTCAGCCCGCGCTGGGACCCGGCCGACGTGGAGGTGGAGCTGGCCACCCTGGCGCTGTGGGACCCGGACACCGCGTTCGCGCTCTCCGCGCTGCACGGCGGGGCCGCGCTGCCCGGCGCCCCGGCCGTGCCCTCGCTGGTGCAGCTCGCCGACAACAGCCGGCTGATCGGGCCCGAGGACGCCGCGGTCCTGCGCGGCCTCGGCTACGAGGTCCGCACGGTGCCCGGGGCCGGCCACACCATCCACCGGGACGACCTCGCGGGCTTCCTGGCCTCCCTCGACGGCTGGCTCTGAGGCGCCGGCGCACGGCCGGACACGCGCTACGCCCCCTCGCGCAGGACCAGGGAGACCAGCTCGCGCTGGGACTCGGTGAGCTTGGGGTCCGCGCAGTGCACCGTCCGGCCGTCGACGGTGATCTCGTAGTGGAAGCCGTCCGGCACCCCGTAGGAGGGGGTGCGCAGCCCGCCCGCTACGGCCTCGCGGGCGAGCGCGTGCACGTGCGGGGCGTCCACCCGCTCGGTGGTGTCGAGCTCAGCGCGGCGGACGTGTCCCGCGAGGCCGCCGGTCCGGGTCACCTGGATACGCATGGTGTCCATGGTGCTACCCAGCGATGGCGTTTGCCGGGGTTTTCCCGGACCTTGACTTAAGTGCGACTCAAGTCGGGCTGATGCCGACCTTCGCCCAGGACGCGGTCACCGTGTCGGCCACCTCCGGCTCCGGGTAGCGGGCCTTCGCGGCGGCGACGGTGGCCCGGGCGAAGGCGGTGAAGTCGGCGTCCCCGGGCAGTCGCCGGCCGGTCAGCGCGTCGTACCAGATCCGGCCGGCGCGCTCCCAGGCCGGGCCGCCGAGCGCGGTGGCGAGCAGGTAGAAGGCGTGGTTGGGGATGCCCGAGTTGATGTGCACCCCGCCGTTGTCCTGGGAGGTGCGCACGTAGTCGCGCAGGTGGGCGGGCTGCGGGTCCTTGCCGAGCCGCGGGTCGTCGTACGCGGTGCCGGGCGCCCTCATCGAGCGCAGCGCGACCCCCTGCACGCCGGGGGCGAGCAGCCCGGCGCCGATCAGCCAGTCCGCCGCGGCGGCGTCCTGCCCCAGCGCGTACTGCTTGACCAGGGAGCCGAAGACGTCGGAGACCGATTCGTTGAGTGCCCCGGGCTGGTCGCGGTACTCCAGGCCGGCGGTGAACTGGGTGACGCCGTGGGTGAGTTCGTGGCCGATCACGTCGACGCAGGCGGTGAAGTCGCCGAACACCTCGCCGTCGCCGTCCCCGAAGACCATCCGCCGGCCGTCCCAGAAGGCGTTGTCGTAGTTCCGGCCGTAGTGGACGGTGGCGTCCAGCCGCAGGCCCTGGTCGTCGATGGAGTGCCGCCCGAAGACGGCGGAGAACAGGGTCCAGGTGTCGCCGAGGCCGTCGTAGGCGTGGTTCACGGACCGGTCGGACAGCGGGTTCTCGCCCTCCCGGCGCACCGTGCGGCCGGGCAGGCGTTCGCGGTGCCCGGCGTCGGAGACCACTCGCTCCAGGCGGTCGGCGGCGGCCGGGGCGGCGGCGGGGAGGTCGGCGGTGAGCCGCGCGGCCCGGTGCGCGGCGTCGAGGGCGAGGGAGCGGGCGGCGGGCTCGTGACCGTCCTCGGCGAGGCGGTCCAGGACGTACGGCGGAACGATCGCGCAGAGCGTCGGTTCGGCTGTCATGTGGCCCAGGGTGAGGCATCGATGACGTGTTGTCACCGGCGCGGACGGGATTGCGCGCCGCCCGTCCGCTCCCGCGCGCCGTCTCAAGGGGTGGGAAGACCGGGCGGCCCGCTTCGGGGTCGCGCGGCGCTGGGTTAGGCTGGGCCGCATCATGCGCAACGGGCTGCTTCTTCTTAGCTGCCGCGTCGAGGGCCTGTAGTCCACCAAGGGCCGGCTCCCTCGCCGCGGGGACTGTGCTGCGCGCTGAATTCGGGTGACCCGCCTGCGGGTCGCGAGCGGCAGCAGGCCGGCCGAGTCGGGTGAGGACACCGCCCCGACCAGCCCGCACCACGCATCACAGGAAGCCGAGACTCACCCCCATGACCGAGCAGAGCTCCGCCGCGCCCGTGCCCGCCGCCCGCGCGTTCGTCGACCGCCCCACCCCGATCACCGCCGGCTCGGTACGCCAGCGGCCGTCCGGCATGCGGTACGGCCGCTACCTGCCCTTCGGCACCGTCGACCTGCCGGACCGCACCTGGCCGTCGAAGGTGATCACCAAGGCGCCGCGCTGGCTCTCCACCGACCTGCGGGACGGCAACCAGGCGCTGATCGACCCGATGTCCCCGGCCCGCAAGCGCAAGATGTTCGACCTGCTGGTCGCGATGGGCTACAAGGAGATCGAGGTCGGCTTCCCCTCCTCCGGGGCCACCGACCACGCCTTCGTGCGCTCGCTGATCGAGGAGGGGGCGATCCCGGAGGACGTCACCATCTCGGTGCTGACCCAGGCGCGCGAGGAGCTGATCGAGAAGACGATCGAGTCGCTGGTCGGCGCGCCGCGCGCGACCGTGCACCTGTACAACGCGACCGCGCCGCTGTTCCGCCGGGTGGTGTTCCGCAACGACCGGGCGGCCACCAAGGCGATCGCCACCGACGGCACCCGGCTGGTGATGGAGTACGCCGAGAAGCTGCTGGGCGGGGACACCGTCTTCGGCTACCAGTACTCGCCGGAGATCTTCGTCGACACCGAGCTGGACTTCGCCCTGGAGGTCTGCGAGGCGGTCATGGACGTCTGGCAGCCGGGCGAGGGCCGCGAGATCATCCTGAACCTGCCGGCCACCGTCGAGCGGGCCACCCCGAACGTCCAGGCCGACCAGTTCGAGTGGATGTCGCGCCACCTGTCACGCCGCGAGTTCGTCTGCCTGTCGGTGCACCCGCACAACGACCGGGGCACCGCCGTCGCCTCCGCCGAGCTGGCCTACATGGCCGGCGCCGACCGGATCGAGGGCTGCCTGTTCGGGCAGGGCGAGCGGACCGGCAACGTCGACCTGGTGACGCTGGGGATGAACCTGTTCTCGCAGGGCATCGACCCGCAGATCGACTTCTCCGACATCGACGAGGTGCGCCGCACCGCCGAGTACTGCAACCAGATGGAGGTGCACCCGCGCCACCCGTACGCCGGCGACCTGGTGTACACCTCCTTCTCCGGCTCGCACCAGGACGCCATCAAGAAGGGCTTCGACGTCCTGGCGGCGGACGCGGCCGCGGCGGGCGTGCCGGTCGAGGAGCACACCTGGGGCGTGCCGTACCTGCCGATCGACCCGAAGGACGTCGGCCGCACCTACGAGGCGGTCATCCGGGTCAACAGCCAGTCCGGCAAGGGCGGCGTGGCCTACGTGCTGAAGAACGACCACAAGCTGGACCTGCCGCGCCGGATGCAGATCGAGTTCTCCCGGATCATCCAGACCATGACCGACGCCGAGGGCGGCGAGGTCACCCCGGCCGAGATCTGGCGGGTCTTCGAGGACGAGTACCTGCCGACCACGGCGAACCCGTGGGGCCGGATCTCGCTGAGCGGCTCGCGCACCCTGACCACCGAGGACGGCCGGGACGCGCTGACCGCCGAGGCCGTGGTGGACGGCACGCCGGTCACCCTGGCCGGTACCGGCAACGGCCCGGTCTCGGCGTTCGCCGACGCGCTGGCGCAGATCGGCGTGGACGTCCGGGTGCTGGACTACGCCGAGCACGCGCTGAGCGAGGGCGGCGACGCCCAGGCCGCGGCGTACGTCGAGTGCGCGGTGGACGGCCGGGTGCTGTGGGGCGTCGGGATCGACGGCAACACCGTGCTGGCCTCGCTGAAGGCGATGATCAGCGCCGTCAACCGGGCGCGGCGCGGGTAGTTCGTACGAGTGGTCGTGGCCGGGCCGTCCCGTTCGGGGCGGCCCGGCGGCGTTCCCGGCGCGGGCCGGGCGGGCGCGGGGCCCGGGGCGCGCGCGCTGTGTCCTGCGCCACATTTTTTCCGGGATCGGGCCGTTCGAAGTACTGACACCTGTCGGCAACCGTGGCAACATCGTCCCACCGGAAGGCCGGGCCGGTGGGACGGTCCGGCGGCCGGTCGCGTGACCTGCCCATTGTTGTGCAGGCCGCCTGCCATGTCTGGGGAGTGGCGCCGTGACAGGGATGTGGGGTGTTCGCCCGCGGTGGCGGACTGACGTTCTCGGTGACTTCTTCTGTCCAGGCTGCGGCGGGGACCGCAACTACCGCCGGCAGCACGGCCGGCGGTGGCTGCGGCTGCTGGGCACCCCGGTGCTTCCGCTCGGACCGGTGATCGGCAGCGTGCAGTGCACCAGCTGCCACGGCCGGTTCGGGGTGGAGAGCCTGGAGCAGCCCACCTGCGTACGCCTGGGCGGGATGCTGCGCGACGCGCAGTACACCGTCGCGCTGGCCCTGCTGGCCGCCGGCGGCACCGCGCACCGCGCGGCCCGCGAGGCCGCCTGCGCGGCGGTCCGGGACGCCGGGTTCGAGGACTGCGGCGAGGCCCAGGTGCTGGCCGCGCTGGCGGCGCTGTCCGGGCTCGGCGGCGAACTGTACGACGCGCACGGCATGGCCGGCGGGCTGGCCGTGGAGCTGCACGCGGTGCTCGAACCGCTCGCCCCGCACCTGGCCCAGCCGGGCCGGGAGCGGCTGCTGCTGCAGGGCGCGGCGATCGCCCTGGCCGACGGCCGCTACCGGCCGCAGGAGCGGGACGCGCTGGACGCCGTCGGGCGCTGCCTGGACCTGCCGCAGGCGCGGGTGGGGGCGCTGCTGGAGGCGGCGACCCGGGCGCCGTACTAGACCCGCTCTCCCCCGGACCCCCACAAACCGGGCCCCACCCCCCTCCGGGGCCCGCCGTGACCCGCACCGTTCGGCGACCCCCCACGGCCCGGTGCGGGCACACGGCTGTCGGTCGCGGCCGGGCGGCTGGGGGACAATGGTGGGATGTCCACACTGTTCGAGGCCCGCCGGGCCCGCTGCGGCGAGGCGGGCGCATGAGCCTGTTCCGGGACGACGGAGTGGTGCTCCGGGCGCAGAAGCTCGGCGAGGCCGACCGGATCATCACCCTGCTCACCCGCAACCACGGCAAGGTGCGCGCGGTGGCGCGCGGGGTGCGCAAGACCAAGTCGAAGTTCGGTGCGCGCCTGGAGCCGTTCTCGCACGTGGACGTGCAGTTCTTCAGCCGGGGGAGTGAGCTGGTCGGCCGCGGGTTGCCGCTGTGCACCCAGGTGGAGACGATCGCCCCGTACGGCGGCCCGATCGTCGCCGACTACGGCCGCTACACCGCCGGCACGGCCATGCTGGAGACGGCGGAGCGGTTCGCCGAGAACGAGGGCCAGCCGGCCGTCCAGCAGTACCTGCTGCTGGTCGGTGGCCTGCGCACGCTGGCGGCCGGGCAGCACGAGTCGCACCTGGTGCTGGACGCCTTCCTGCTGCGGTCGCTCGCGGTCAACGGGTACGGCGCGAGCTTCGACGACTGCGCCAAGTGCGGCATGGAGGGCCCCAACCGGTTCTTCTCGCTCCAGGCGGGCGGCGTGCTCTGCCCGGACTGCCGCGTGCCCGGATGTGCCGTACCCTCCCCTGAGACACTGGTACTGCTCGGGGCGCTGCTGTCCGGGGACTGGCGGACGGCCGACGCCGCCGAGCCGAGGTACTGGCGGGAGGGCAGCGGCCTGGTCGCGGCCTATCTGCAGTGGCACCTGGAGCGGGGCATCCGCTCGATGAGATACGTGGAGAAGTGAGCACATGGCAGCGCGACGGCTCTTCGGCGGCGGCAAGCAGAGGGAGTACCTCCCCCCGACCCCGCACCCCAGCGGTGCCCGGCCCCCGAAGATCCCCGGCGAGCTGGTCCCCAACCACGTCGCGATCGTGATGGACGGCAACGGCCGCTGGGCGAAGGAGCGCGGGCTGCCGCGCACCGAGGGCCACAAGGTCGGCGAGGGCGTCGTGCTGGACGTGCTGAAGGGCGCGATCGAGCTGGGCGTGAAGAACATCTCGCTGTACGCGTTCTCCACCGAGAACTGGAAGCGCTCACCCGACGAGGTGAAGTTCCTGATGAACTTCAACCGGGACGTCATCCACCGCCGCCGCGACGAGATGGACGCGATGGGCGTGCGGGTGCGCTGGGCGGGCCGGATGCCCAAGCTGTGGAAGAGCGTCGTCCAGGAGCTCCAGGTCGCCGAGGAGCAGACCAGGGACAACGACGCCGTCACGCTGTACATGTGCGTCAACTACGGCGGCCGGGCCGAGATCGCGGACGCGGCGGCGGCCATCGCGGCCGACGTGGCGGCGGGCCGGCTGGACCCGCGGAAGGTCAACGAGAAGACCCTCGCCAAGTACCTGTACCACCCGGACATGCCGGACGTGGACCTCTTCCTGCGCCCCAGCGGCGAGCAGCGGACGTCCAACTTCCTGCTCTGGCAGTCGGCGTACGCGGAGTTCGTGTTCCAGGACGTGCTCTGGCCGGACTTCGACCGCCGCGACCTGTGGCGGGCCTGCGAGCAGTTCGCGATGCGCGACCGCCGGTTCGGCGGGGCGATCCCCAACGAGGTGCCGGCCGAGCTGGCCGCCGAGGTGCCGGCGCAGCGCTGAGCGCGCGGCACCCGGGAAGCGGTACGCGGAAGGGCCCGCGGGAGTCGTCTCCCGCGGGCCCTCGTGCCGTTCCGGTGCGGGATCAGTCCCGCTTGGCGCACTCCGCGCAGGTGCCGAAGATCTCCAGGGTGTGCGCGATGTCGCTGAACCCGTGCTCGGCGGCGACCGAGTTGGCCCAGCGCTCGACGGCCGGGCCCTCGACCTCGACGGTGGCGCCGCACTGCCGGCAGACCAGGTGGTGGTGGTGCCCGCTGCTGCACCGGCGGTAGACGGCCTCGCCGTCGGCGGTGCGCAGGACGTCCACCTCGCCGGCGTCGGCGAGCGACTGGAGCGTCCGGTAGACGGTGGTGAGGCCGACCGAGTCGCCCCGGTGCTTCAGCATGTCGTGGAGCTCCTGCGCGCTGCGGAAGTCCTCGATCTCGTCCAGGACCGCCGAGACGGCGGCGCGCTGCCGGGTCGATCGGGCTCGCGGCGACGGGCCTGCGGTGGTCACCGTGGGTCCTCCTGGTGGTGTGGGCGTGTGGCACCTCATTGTGCCAGCCCCGCACCGGGCCCCGGCGTGGTCGCGTCGGTCCGGCCCGGGGCGCCCGCCCCGGCCGGCTGCGGGTCCGGCAGCCGGACGTCGCAGACCTGCGGTCCGGTGTCGGGGACGCCGCGGTGGCGGCGCCGGGCGAGCGGTGCGGCGATCGCGCTGAACACCGCGAACACCGCGATGGCGAGCAGCACGATGGCCGGTCCGGACGGCACGTCGAGCTGGTAGGAGCCGGTGACGCCGGCCAGGGAGACGATCACGCCGACCGCGATGGCGCCGGCCTGGGTCGCGGCGAAGGAGCGGGTGAGCTGCTGGGCGGCCGCGACCGGGACCACCATCAGGGCGCTGACCAGCAGCAGGCCGACCACCCGCATGGCGACGGTGACGGTGACCGCGGCCATCACGGCGAGCAGCAGGTTGAGCAGCCGCACCGGGACGCCGGTGACCTTGGCGAAGTCCTCGTCCTGGCAGATCGCGAAGAGCTGGCGGCGCAGGCCGAGGGTGACGGCGACGACGACGGCGGCGAGCGCGCCGATGGTGGCCAGGTCGCCGGGGGAGACGGTCAGGATGGAGCCCCAGAGGTAGCTCTCCAGCGAACCGGCGCCCGCCTGGGCGGACTTGGAGACCAGCAGCTTGCCGCAGGCCATACCGCCGTAGAAGAGCATCGCGAGGGCGATGTCGCCGCGCTGGTTGCCGCGGGAGCGCACCAGCTCCATGGTGACGGCGCCGAACACGCAGACCAGGACGGCCATCCAGACCGGGCTGGTCTGGAAGATGAAGCCGAGGCCGACGCCGGTCATCGCGACATGGCCCATGCCGTCGCCCATCAGGGCCTGGCGGCGCTGCACCAGGTAGATGCCGACGGCGGGGGCGGTGACGCCGACCAGGACGGCGGCGATCAGCGCCCGCTGCATGAAGTCGTAGCTGAGCATCTCGGTCATGACAGCAGTCCCCGGATCCGTTCGTGGTCGTGGCCGTGGTCGGCGTGCGGGTGGACGTGGTCGTGGCCGGGCAGGGCGTGCAGGCCGGTGTTGGGGACGGGCGGGCCGTCGTGCGCGACGCAGCCGTCGCGGAGCACCACGGCGCGGTCGATCAGCGGTTCCAGCGGGCCGAGTTCGTGCAGCACCAGGAGGACGGCGGCGCCGCGCGCGACCTCGGCGCGCAGGGTGTCGGCGAGCACCTGCTGGCTGGCGGCGTCCACGCCGGCCATCGGCTCGTCCATGATCAGCAGGTCGGGGGAGCCGGCCAGCGCGCGGGCGATCAGCACCCGCTGCTGCTGGCCGCCGGAGAGGTCGGCGACGCCGTCGCGGGCCCGGTCGAGCATGCCGACGGCGGCCAGCGCGCGGTCCACGGCGGTGCGGTCGGCGCGGCGCAGCGGCAGCAGCCGGTGCAGCGGCAGCCGGCCGGTGGAGACGACCTCGCGCACGGTGGCGGGGACGCCGGAGGCGGCGGTGGTGCGCTGCGGGACGTAGCCGATCCGGTGCCAGGCGCGGAACCGGGCGAGCGGGGTGCCGAACAGGTCCAGGCCGCCGCGCTCCAGCGGGACGGCGCCGGTGACGGCCTTGACGGTGGTGGACTTGCCGGAGCCGTTGGCGCCGAGCAGGGCGACCACTTCGCCGGGGCGGACGGTGAGGTCGACGCCGCGCAGCACCGGCCGCCCGCCGCGCGAGGCGACGGCGTCGTGCAGGCGGACGGCCGGGGGTGTCGGGGGAGTCATGCCGGTGGTCCCGTCAGCTGGTGGGGGTGGCGGTGGTGCCCGGGCCGGCGGCGGTGTCCGCGCCCAGGGCGGTCCGCAGGTTGGCCAGGTTCTGCTTCATGACCGTCAGGTAGTTCTCCCGGCCCGGGTCCTTGACGCCCTCCAGCGGGTCGAGGACGGCGGTCCTGAGGCCGAGGTCCTTGGCGACGGTCTCGGCGAGCTTGGGGCTGACCAGGGTCTCGAAGAAGATCGTGGTGGCGCCGTTCTCCTTGGCGGCCTTCTGGACGTCGGCGAGCCGGGCCGGGGTGGGCTCGGAGTCGGGGTCGACGCCGTTGATGGCGACCTGGGTGAGGCCGTAGGCCTCGGCGAGGTAGCCGAAGGCGGCGTGGCTGGTGACGAAGGTGCGGGTCCGCGCGTCCTTCAGCCCGTCCTTGAACTCCTGGTCCAGGGCGGTGAGCCGGCCGACCAGTTCGTCGGTGTTGCGCCGGTAGTCGTCGGCGTGCGCGGGGTCGGCCTCGGCGAAGCCGTCGCCGACGCTCCGGGCCACGGCGGCGTAGCGGGTCGGGTCGAGCCAGATGTGCGGGTCGCCGGCGGCCTCGTCGTGGTGGTCGTGGCCGTCGCCCTCCGCGTGGTCCTCCGGGAGGTGGTGGTCCTCCAGCGGGGCGGCGGCGGTGGCGTCGATCTTGTGCTTCGCCCCGGAGCCGTCGACCGCCTTGTCGACGGTGGGCTGCAGGCCCTTGAGGTAGACGATCGCGTCGGCCTTCTGGACGCGCCCCACCTGCTTGGCGGTGAGTTCGAGGTCGTGCGGCTCGACGCCGGCGGCGGTCAGGTCGGTGACCTTCACGTGCTCGCCGCCGATCGTCGAGGCGAGGTACTCCATCGGGTAGAAGGACGCGACGACGTTCAGCCTGCCGTCCGAGCCCTGCGCGCCGCCGCCGCAGGCCGTCAGGGTGAGGGCGGCGGTGAGGGCGGTGGCGGTCAGGGCCAGGGTGCTGCGGGCACGTCGTCGGATCATCATGACAACCATTCTCAGATTAGATGGAAATGATTGTCAAATCACTCGGACGGGTGAACGCGTGATGACGGTGAGTGGGCCGGTACCGGCGATACCGATTTGAACCCCGTACCCGTATGGCCGGTAACCTGAGGTATTCGGGTACGCGCAACCAGCCGTGCCCTGACCGGGCCGTACGTACTGAAGAGAGCACTGTGGCAGCCGACAAGATCGAGACGATCGTCAGCCTGAGCAAGCGCCGTGGCTTCGTCTACCCCTGCAGCGAGATCTACGGCGGCACGCGTGCCGCCTGGGACTACGGTCCGCTGGGCGTCGAGCTCAAGGAGAACATCAAGCGCCAGTGGTGGCGTGCGATGGTCCAGGCCCGTGAGGACGTCGTCGGACTCGACTCGTCGGTGATCCTGGCCCGCGAGGTCTGGGAGGCGTCCGGCCACGTCCAGACCTTCAACGACCCGCTGACCGAGTGCCTCTCCTGCCACAAGCGCCACCGGGCCGACCACCTGGAGGAGAAGTACGAGGCCAAGCACGGCTTCCCGCCGCCGAACGGCCTGCAGGACATCAACTGCCCCGACTGCGGCACCAAGGGCCAGTTCACCGAGCCCAAGGACTTCTCGGGCATGCTGAAGACCCACCTCGGCGTCACCGAGGAGGCGAGCGGCCTGGCCTACCTGCGCCCGGAGACCGCCCAGGGCATCTTCACCAACTTCAAGGCCGTCCAGACCACTTCGCGCAAGAAGCCGCCGTTCGGCATCGCCCAGGTCGGCAAGAGCTTCCGCAACGAGATCACGCCCGGCAACTTCATCTTCCGGACCCGTGAGTTCGAGCAGATGGAGATGGAGTTCTTCGTCAAGCCGGGCGAGGACGAGCAGTGGCACGAGTACTGGCTCCAGCAGCGCTGGGACTGGTACGTCGGCCTCGGCCTGCGCACCGAGAACATGCGCCTGTTCGAGCACCCGAAGGAGAAGCTCTCCCACTACGCCAAGCGCACGGTGGACATCGAGTACCGCTTCAACTTCGGCGGCACCGAGTTCTCCGAGCTGGAGGGCATCGCCAACCGCACCGACTACGACCTGTCGGTGCACAGCGAGGCCTCCGGCCAGGACCTCAAGTACTTCGACCAGGAGTCCGGCGAGCGGTACTTCCCGTACGTCATCGAGCCGGCGGCCGGCCTCAACCGCGCCATGCTGGCCTTCCTGATCGACGCCTACTTCGAGGACGAGGCGCCGAACGCCAAGGGCGTCATGGAGAAGCGCGTCGGCATGCGGCTCGACCCGCGCCTGGCCCCGGTCAAGGTCGCGGTGCTGCCGCTGTCGCGCAACGCCGACCTCTCGCCGAAGGCCCGCGGCCTGGCCGCCGACCTGCGCACCGCCTGGAACGTCGAGTTCGACGACGCCGGCGCCATCGGCAAGCGCTACCGCCGCCAGGACGAGATCGGCACGCCGTTCTGCGTGACGGTCGACTTCGACACCCTGGAGGACGACGCGGTGACCGTGCGCGAGCGCGACACCATGACGCAGGAGCGCGTCTCGCTCGACCAGGTGAAGTCCTACCTGGCGGCGCGCCTCATCGGCTGCTGACGTCCCCTCGCCGGCACGGAGCCCCCGTCCGCCCCTCCCGGGCGGCGGGGGCTCCGTGGTGTCTCCGCCCGCCCGCGCCCTACCGGCGGCCCCAGCGGGAGCGCGGGCGGGCGGCCGGGGTGGTCGGCAGGCCGGCCGTGCGCAGGGCGGCGAGCGTGGTGCGGTGGCGGACGGGATCGTCGAGCAGCGGTGTGAGCAGGGCCTCGTACAGGTCCGGCCGGCCGACCAGCGCGGCCGCCAGCCGGACCAGTTCGGCCGGCGGGCGGAGCGCCGGCAGCTCGCCCAGCAGCAGGGTCGGCAGCGGCGGGGCCATGGTGACGGCGAGCGCGGCGAGGTCCCCGGTGGACCGGCCGGCCGCCTGGCGCAGCAGGGTCCGGGCGTCGGCGGCGCGATCCGACCGGTAGAGCCCGGTGGCCAGCGCGGCCAGCTCGGGGGTCGGCGCGGAGCCCCACTCCCAGAGCAGGGTGGCGCCGTCGGCGTGCTGCCCGGCCCGCTCCAGCGCGTCCAGCAGCGCGGGCAGGGCGCCGGCCGGGCAGGAGCGGAGCGCGTGGAACAGGTCCCCGGCCTCCTCGGCCAGCCCCGCCTGGCGCAGCTCGGCCAGTGTGGTGGCGGCGTGCTGCGGCCCGGCGTGGACGGCGCTGCGGACGAGGTGGACGGAGGCGCCGGCCGGTCCGCGCCGGGCCAGCAGGGCGGCCAGCTGGGCGGTGTCGTACGGGGTGAGGTGCTCGGCGCCCTGGTCGAGGATGCCGGCGGCCTCGTCCGGGGAGGCCCGGCGGTACAGCGCGGTGATGCGCTCGGCCAGGGCGGACAGCTCGGCGGGGGAGCGGCGCCGGGGCGGGGCGGGGGGCGCCTGCTGCTCGGCGGGGGCCGGGCGGCCGTCGTGCGCGCCGGTGCTCCCGGCTGCGCCTGCGCTTCCGCTTCCGGGGCCGCCCGGGCTTCCGGCTGCGGGTTCCTCTGCCGCGCCCGGGTCGACGGGCATGCCGACGGGCGCACCGGCGGGCATGCCGGTGGGCGCGGCGGCCGACGCGGCGGTGGGCTGGCGAGGGATCCACCGGCGCGGCGCCGGCTGCCGCAGCCGCTCCTCCAGCGTCTTCAGCTGGTCGCTCAGCTCCAGGCAGCGCGCGCCCAGTCCCTCGCGCAGCGTCCGGGCCTGGGTCAGCTGCCGCAGCAGCTCACCGTCCGGGTGCTGCCGCTCGGGCAGCGCCCGCAGCGCCTCGGACAGGCGCCGCTCGCGCTGCCCCGCGTACTGCCGGGCACGCAGTAACTCGTCCAGCTGCGCCCTGAGTTCGAGCGCCGTCCGCTCGCCCTCGCCGCCGCCCGCATCCGGGGTGAGGGGCTGTTCCGTGTGCCGTGTACGCATGATCACCGCAACCTGTCCAACTAGGCCCTGACGGCAAGACATCCTCGCGTCGAAATACGGCGCTGGCGTTACGGCAGTGCGTCCACTGGCTTGCGAGTGGTGTCCGGGAGCGCGCAGAGCGCGCGGGTGGTGAGCGGCCCGGCGCGCGCGCCCCGCCGGAGCGCCGCCCCGCAGCAGGCACCGGTGGTCACCCGGTGGCGGCGCCGGCGCTTGCCCCGGTCGCGGCCGCCAGTCGGGCGCGGGCCTCCATGAGGGCGAAGCCGAGCAGGTTCAGACCGCGCCACTCGGCGGGGCGCCGGGCGCTCCCGTGGTCGGCGCCGAGGCCGATGCCCCAGATCCGGTCGAGCGGGCTGGCCTCCACCAGGACGCGCCGACGCGTCGACAGCAGATAGTCCCGGAGCTCCTCGCGGCCGCCGAACTTGGCCACGTTGCCCTCGACGACCAGCTCGAACCGCCCGGCCGTCCACGTCGCGTCGTCGAAGTTCCGGACCTGGCGGCCCAGCTTCTTCGCCTCGGCGGGGTGCGGTGCCGCGAGGATCCGGGCGAGCGTCCGCTCGTCCCCGAACATCCGGGCCTTGCCCGCCATCATCCAGTGCTCGGCGGTCGGGTACGCGACGCCGTCGACGGTGAACGGGTGCCCGGGCCACCACTGGCTCAGCACCCCGGGGCCGAGCGACCCGCCCGGCTGCTCCTGGTGGCCCCAGAACATCAGCCACTTGGGCTCCGCCCCGGCCGCCACGGCGGCGAGCAGGGCGGCGCGGTCGCGGGTCTCGACGGGGTCGATGGTGCGTTCGTCGCTCATATCGTCATATTGACATGAAGGGGTGTGGTGCGGCCAACGGGTTTCCTCCGCCCACTGTTCGACGGCACGGCGGGCGCCGGTGATCGACCGGTGAAGGCATGTGACATATTATTCGGCTGGCCGAATTCGGACGTATCGTCACGATTCGGCCCGGAGGGCCCCTCACCCTCCTGTATCACCGCACATCTTGGAGTCCTCGTGAGAGACCTCACGCCACCCGCGCGTCCGGGACGCCCGGCACCCGACCCCCGGCCCCGGCGCCTGCCCGGCCGGGCGGTGCTCGGCGCCCTCGCCGCCTCGGCGCTGGCGCTCGCCCCCTCCGCGCCGCTCGCCGGGCCGTCGGCGCCGTCCACCGGCCCGGCCGCCAAGGCGGTCCGCGGTCTCGGGACCGAGCGGCCGATCGGCCCGGACCCGGTGGTCGACCTGCTGGCGCACGGCAACCTGACGATGGCGTCGAACTCGGTGCTGACCTGTGACGACAGCGACGGCTCGGTCTGCAACGACACCGAGGGCACCAACAACGGCCGCACCAAGTACGTGAAGACCGACCCGAACGCGCCCGGCAACAACGCGTCCTCCGCGCAGCTGGTGATCCCGGCCGGGGCCCAGGTGCTGTCGGCCCGCCTGTACTGGCAGTTCAACCCGACCAACACCAGCACCGCGGGCGGGACCTCCGGGAACATCAACACCGGCAACCTGGTGTCCTGGAAGGTCCCGGGCAGCGCCTCCTACGAGCAGCTGACCGCCGACACCTACGACTGGTTCGACCAGCAGGTCGGCGGCAACCCGCCGGAGCCGCTGCTGGCCGGGGCGGGTGTCAAGGACGTCACCGCCCAGGTGAAGGCCGCCGGCCCCGGCAGCTACACCGTCGCGGACATCCAGGCGTGCGCCGGGCGGTCCTCCGCCCAGAACTTCGGCGGCAACAACGTCGGCTGCTGGGGCGGCTGGTCCCTGGTGGTCGCCTACGAGAACCAGGCGGAGCCGCTGCGCTACCTCAACATCTGGGACGGCTTCCAGCTGCTGCGCTTCCCCGACAACCTGGCGACGCTCACGCTCACCGGCATCCGCACGCCCGCCACGGCCCCGCCGGCCACCATGGGCGTCACCGTCGGCGACGGCGACGTGCCGATCCAGGGCGACGAGCTGCTGGTCGGCTCCTCGACCAGCAACCTGACGCTGCTGGAGATGCCCAACCCGGCCGGTGGCGTCACCACCGACAACGCCTTCACCAGCCGGATCGACCACGTCGCGACGGACGGGACCGGCACCAACATCACGACCCGTGACCCGGCGCCGGTCAACAACTACGGCTACGACGCCCGGATGATCGACGTCACCGGCAAGATCCCCGCGAGCAGCACCCAGGCCGTGCTCCAGATCAACGGCGCGGGCGACGCGCTGCACCCGCAGGCGGTCTGGCTCGCCGTCGACGCCCTCGAACCGGACCTGCAGATCACCAAGGCCAACACCCCCGCGGGCGAGCCCGACGACACCCCGCCCGGCCTGGTCGACCCCGGGGCCGAGATCACCTACACCTTCACCATCGCCAACCGGCACCCGGACGGCAGCAGCGCCGACCTCGACACCGCCACCGGCGTCACCCTGACCGACGTGCTGCCGGCCGGCACCACCTACGTCGAGGGATCCGGCACCGGCTGCACCGCCTCCGGGCAGAACGTCACCTGCACCGCCGCCGACCTCGCGCCGGGCGCCGAGGCCACCATCTCCTTCCGGGCCAAGGTCGCCGCCGGACTCGCGCCGGGCACCAAGCTCGACGACACCGCGTCCCTCTCCTACCGCGGCGCCCAGACCGGCCGCGACCAGCAGCGCACCAGCAACACCGTGCGCAACACCGTCACCGAGCACGCCGGCTACCGCCTCGCCAAGAGCGCCGACAAGAGCCAGGCCGCCCCGGGCGACACCGTCACGTACCACGTGGACATCACCAACACCGGCAACGCGGCGCTCACCGGACTGACCGTCACCGACGACCTGAGCGCCGTCCTCGACGACGCCGTGTACAACGGGGACGCCACCGCGACCGCCGGACAGGTGTCCTACACGCAGCCGGTGCTCGGCTGGACCGGCGACCTGGCGGTCGGCGGCAGCGCCCGGGTGACCTACACGGTGAAGGTGAAGGACCCGGCGGCCGGGGACCACACGCTGCGCAACACCGTGGTGGCCGACCGGCCCGGCGGCAACTGCCCGCCCGGTTCGACCGCGGGGGAGTGCACGGCCACGGTGACGGTGACCACGTCCTCGCCGTCCCCGACGGCCTCGCCGACCTCCTCGCCGACCACCTCGCCCACCGCGGAGCCGACCGGCTCGCCGACGGCCTCGCCGACCGCGACCGGCAGCCACAGCCCGCACCCGGCGCCCACCGGCAAGCCGCACCACCCGGGCGGCGGCCTCGCCGAGACGGGTAGTCAGGTCGCGGTGATCGGCGGCATCGGTGCCGCCGTCGCCCTCGGCGGAGCGGCCCTCGTCCTCGTCTCCCGTCGTCGGCGCCACCGGCACTGACGTCCGCCCGTGAAATGAAGGCGGTCCCACCGCGGTTGTCGGTGGGGCCGCCTTCCCCTTTCCGCCTTGGAGCCGACGTGTCCCAGCCCTCCGACGCCTTCCCCGACGTCTTCCCCGACGCCGGGCCCGTTCCCGTTCCCGTGCCGGCGCCCGCCGTCCGTGAACTCCGGCTGGTGGTCACGGCCGCCGACTACGAGCAGGCGCTGCACTTCTACCGCGACGTCCTCGGCCTGCCCGAACGCGGCGCCTTCGCCTCCCCCGACGGCCGGGTCACCATCCTCGAAGCCGGCCGCGCCACCCTGGAGATCGCCGACCCGGGCCACGCCGACTTCATCGACGAGGTCGAGGTCGGCCGCCGCGTCGCCGGCCACCTCCGGGTCGCCTTCCAGGTCGACGACTCCACCGCCACCACCGCCCGCCTCGCCGCCGCCGGGGCCGAGGTGATCGCCGAGCCGGTCCGCACCCCCTGGAACTCCCTCAACTCCCGCCTGGAGGCGCCCGGCGCCCTTCAGCTCACCCTCTTCACCGAACTCGGCGAGACCGCCACCGGGGAGTGACCTCCTCGGCCCCTCTCCTCCGGCCGCCCTCTCAGGCGGCCTTCTGCCGCGCCACGTCGCGGGCGCGCTGCCGGAGTCGGCGGACGGCCGGGATCTCCGCGCGGCCGGGGAGCGCGGTGCCGAGGGCGCGGAAGTGCTCGTCGCCGCGGACGGAGCTGAGGGTGGCGTAGTCGTCCAGGAAGGTGTGCCAGGTCTCGCAGGCCGCCTCGACGTGGCCCAGTTCCAACTGCCGCCGCGCGAGCAGCCCGTTGGCGTGCACCCGGCCCTGCTTCTCGTGGCGCGGGCGGACCCGGGTGGAGGCCTGGAGTTCCGTGATCGAGCCGGGCAGGTCGCCGAGTTCGTACAGGACGTGCGCGACGTGGAAGTGGAAGGCGGCCTGGTCGTAGCCGCCGACGGCGTCGTTGCGCCCGTCCGCCCGGGAGAGCGCCGCCTCGGTCTCGGTCAGCCGGGCGAACGCCTGCCGGCGGTCCTTCACCATCGCGGCGCCGTGCGCCTGCTGTCCGGCGAGGAAGGCCCGCAGGCGCGGCCCCGCCGCCGGAGCGGCCTCGGCGGCGGAGTCGGCGAGGTCCAGCGCCTTCGACCCGTAGCCGAGGTTCGAGGCCTGCAGTGCCATGCCGCGCAGGGTGCGGCAGTAGGTGGTGTGGTCCCGCGCCTCGCGGGCCAGCTTCAGGGCCTGGACGTAGTACTGCTGACCCAGCCCGTGGGCCGTCTCGTACATCGCCATCCAGCCGGTCAGGTACGTGAGGTCGGCCGCGGCCGCCAGCAGCTCCGCCTTCACCCGCTCGCTTCCCGAGGCGCGGAGCCACGGTCCCACCGAGTTCACCAGGAAGGCCGCCGCCATCGGCCGGGCGTGCGCCGCGCCCAACTCGTCGAGGATCCCGGCGATCCGCTCCGTCATCACCCGGACCGTCTCCACCTCGCCCCGCCCGACCCGCACCGTCCGGCCCGCCCCCGCCCGCGCCACCCGCTCGACGGCCTCCGGATCGTCGAACACCGGCAGCGTGAGCGCGACGGAGTACAGTCCGGCGGCGAGCACCCCTCGACGGGACGGATCCATATCGGCCTTTCCGATCGACATCAGGTCGGACAGCGCGCCGGTGTGGCCGTCCCGCCGGTCGCACCCGCCGAAGCCGGTCTCCTCCGGTGTCACCGGTCGGCCGAGCCGCCGCGCGAACGCCTCCCGGACCGCCTCGTGGACCTCCGCGCGGGGCTTGACGCCGGAGAGCCAGTGCGAGACGGACGACTTGTCGTAGGTGAGGGCGAACCCGGCCTCCGCTCCCGTGCGGTTCACCGCGCGCGCCAACTGGTCGTTGCTCCAGTGCGCCTGGAGGAGCAGCGCGGCCAGTGCGGTGTTGGGTGTGCGCGGTCGTCTCGCCATCGCGATCCCCGTCTCTCCGTTCAACCGGTTCAACGTCCGGACCAGCTTCGCCGATTCTTTCTCTCCGTGTACCCGCGTTGACTGAAAGTCAGCCCATCGGGTGCCGTCGGCGACACCCGTCCCGTTGCGCCCCCTCGTCCGGACGGAGAACCATGACCATCAGCCCGCTCGACACGGCAGGCTTCCCCGTCCTCGGCGCCTGGGGCGTCCCGCCGGACGAGGGCGCGGTGGTGGCGGCGCGCCGGTCGGTGGTGGCGGCCGCGCGGTCGTGGGGCCTCCCGCTCTCGGCCGACGCCCTGGGCGAGGTGGAGCTGTGCACCGGCGAGCTGCTCGCCAACGCCGCCGAGCACACCCGCGCCCCCTGCACCGTCACCGTGCGGTGGGCGGACGAGCTGCTGCGGATCGAGATCACGGACGCCTCCCCGTCCCTCCCGCGCGGCGAGCCGGATCCGGAGGCCGTCGACGGCCGCGGCCTGCTGCTGGTGGAGGCCCTCGCGCAGGGCTGGGGCTGGGAGCGGTCCGGCGCCGGCAAGGTCGTCTGGTTCACCTACCCGCCGGACCTGCCGGTTCCGGCTCCGTCCGGAGCGGCGGGGGCCCGGGGATGCCGGGGTGAATCCTTTCGGGGGGCCGCCGCCTCCTATAGGCGGTTCCGGCGAGCGCCGGGGCGGACGAGGAGACGGTGATGATGGTCTGGGTGGTCGTGGCGGTCGGCGCGGCGCTGGTCGTGATGTGCAGTGTGACGGTGCTGCGGAAGTGGGGTCGGCGGCGTGGCTGAGGTGCGGGAGTGGCCGGGCAGTTCGGTGGTGGCCGCGGCGCAGGACGGGGACGTGGAGGCGATCGCCGCCCTGGTGTCGGGGGCGCACCCGCACGTGCAGCGGTTCGCCCGCTCGCTGTGCGCCACACCGGAGGACGCCGAGGACGCGGCGCAGGAGGCGCTGATCATCCTGTACCGCAAGATCGGGATGCTGCGGGCGACCGGGGCGCTGGCCTCGTGGATGTTCCGGATCGTGCGGAACGAGTGTCTGCGGCGGGCCCGTTCGGTACTGCGGGAACGTCCGGTGCCCGGTGAGGCGCCGTACCGGTCGGCGGAGGAGGAGGTGCTCGGGCGGCTGGAGGCCGGGCGGGTCGCGGAGGCGATCGCCGCGCTGCCGGAGGACCAGCGGCGGGTGCTGATCATGCGGGACGTCCAGGGGCTCAGCGGGCGGATGGTCGCCGATGTGCTGGGGCTCAGCACGGCCGCCATGAAGTCGCGGCTGCACCGGGCGCGGGCCTCGGTCCGGGCGGTCACCGTCGCGGGGGAGCGGTGATGGCCGGGGACCGGGGGTACGGCAGCCGGACGCTGGCCGGGCACCTGGCGCGCGGCGGGGTGGGATTCGCCGCGTTGCTGGGCGCGTTCGCGCTGCTGCCGTTCGCCGGCCCGGTGGCGCTGCTCCTGCTGCCGGTCGGGCTGCTCGCCTTCCGGGGCTGTCCGACGTGCTGGGTGATCGGGCTGGTGGAGACGGTGTCGCGGGGGAGGCTGCAGCGGGAGTGCGTCGACGGGCGGTGCGAGTTGCGGAAGGGGTGAGGCGCGCGTCGCGGCCCCCCCCCCGGGGGGGTGGCCGCGACCGGGCCGCGGCCCAACGCCACCCCCCACCCCG
>NZ_JBHVIV010000065.1:0-51948 GCF_042799475.1 Kitasatospora sp. NPDC057692
GCGGCGAGCGACGCCCCGGCGGCGGGCGGGAGCACGCCGGGCGAGGGCGGCGCGGGCACGGCGGCCGGCCAGGCCCGGGCCCGGCGCACGCCCGAGCGCAGCCAGGCCGAGCAGGACGAGATCTTCGCCGCGCTGATCGCCCAGTTCGACGACCCGGTCGACCTCAACAACCCGAACTGGCCGGAGATCGAGAACCTCCGGGCGCGCGGCGAACTCAAGGGCTTCAAGGACCCCGGCGAGGGCCTCCCGGGCGAGGCCGGCGACCTCTCCGACCTGGCGCCCCAGCCCCGCCCGCGCTCCGGCCGGCCGGTGATGCCGGCCGCCGGCTCCGGCCCGCGCGACTTCGAGCTGGCCGAGGAGACCGACGAGGGCCACTTCGAGCCGCCGGAGCCGCCGCCGCTGCCGGAGGCCGACACCACCGCCAAGTTCGCCTGGCTGGCGGTGCTCGGCGGGCCCGCGCTGCTGCTCTTCGACGCGGTCGTCTGGCGCGAGGTCTCCGGCTGGCCCGCCTGGGTCGGGGTGGCCGCCTTCCTGGGCGGCTTCGCCACGCTGGTGGTCCGGATGAAGGACCACGACGAGGACGAGCCGGAGGACCCGCACGGCGGCGCGGTCGTCTGACGGCCGCCCCGCCGGCTACCCCGGGGGCAGTTGGAGGACGGCGAGCACCGGGAGGTGGTCGGTGGCGGCCCGCAGGTCTTCGTCGGTGACACCGGGCAGCCCGTGCGGGACGCCACAGGCGAGCACCTCGATGCCCGGTGTGGCGAAGACGGCGTCCAGCCGCTGGTAGGGGTTCTCCGGGACGGACGTCATCTCGCCGCCCCAGGGCGCCACCACGTGCCCGTCCTGCAGCCGTCCGGCCAGCGAGCGCCAGCCCGGCCCGTCCGGGTGCTCGTTGAAGTCCCCCGCGATCACACCGAGTTCGGCGTAGCGCAGCTGCCCGGCCAGCAGGTCGAACTGCCGTCGGCGCTCGTCCGCGTCCAGGCTCAGGTGGCAGCTGGTGACGGTGAACGGCGCCGCGCCCGGGAGGTCGACCAGCGCCGTGGCGAAGCCCCGCGCGTGCAGGCCGCGGGTCTTCGGCAGCAGCCGGTCGTGGACGGCCCGCACCCGGACGCCGGGGCGGCCGAGCAGCAGCGGCCCGGCGGCGGCCCGGCCGCCGCCGGCCAGGACCACGGTGCCGGTCCGCCGGGCCAGCCGGCGGGCCTGCCCCTCGGGGCGCCAGTAGCGCGGCGACTCCTGGACGCAGACCAGGTCGGGGGCGCAGGCCCGGATCACCCGGACCAGCGCGCGCCGGTCGTCGCGCAGCGAGCGGACGTTGTAGCCGAGCAGCCGCAGTCGGCCGGGCGCGGGCGGCGGCAGTTCGGCCGGTGCGGTGGTCATCGCGGTTCCTCCCCTGGACGTCCTCGGTGACGACCGTACGGCAGGACGGGGCCGGTGCGGGGGAACACGGCGCGGCCCGCCCCTCCGGGCGGAGGGACGGGCCGCGGTGCGCGGGTCGGGTCGGGCGGGTCAGACCGTGCGGGCCAGGTCCGCCGCACCGGCGATGCCGGCGGCCGAGCCGGTCGAGGCGAGCACCACCTCGGCGCGCGGACGGTGCACCCCGCCGGTCAGGTAGTGCTCGAACGCCTTGGCGACCGGGTCGAGCAGCAGCCGGCCGGAGTCGGAGACCCCGCCGCCGAGCACGAAGACGCCCGGGTCGAAGAGCGCCGCGAGGTCGGCCATCCCCCGGCCCAGCCAGTCGGCCAGCTCGGCGTAGCACTCCAGGGCGAGCGGGTCGCCCTCCTCGGCGGCCTGGGTGATGTGGATGCCGCGGATCGTCTCGGCGACACCGTCGTTGAGCTCCAGCATCCGCTTGCCGCGCAGCGGGTCGGCGGCGGCGCGCTCACGGCCGTAGCGGCGCAGCGCCCGGCCGGAGCCGTACTGCTCCCAGCAGCCCTTGCCGCCGCAGCCGCAGGGCAGGCCGTCCGGGACCATGTTGAGGTGGCCGATCTCGCCGGCCACGCCGAACCGGCCGCGGTGCAGCCGGCCGTCGAGGACGAGGCCGCCGCCGATGCCGGTGCCGACGGTGATCAGCACCATGTCGGTGTGCCCGGCGCCGGCGCCGAACCGGTACTCGGCCCAGGCGGCGCAGTTGGCGTCGTTCTCGATGACCGCGGGCAGGCCGGTGAGTTCCTCGATCCGGCCGCGCAGTGGCTCGTCCTCCCAGTCGATGTTGGGGGCGAAGATCACCGTCGAGCGGTCGCGGTCGACGAAGCCGGGGGCGCCGACGCCGGCCGCGGTCACCTCGGGGTACTGCTCCTTGAGCTCGCGCACGGCCTGCGCGATCGCGTCGACCGCCCACTGCGGGTCGGCCGGGGTGGGCACCCTGGTCCGGGCCAGGATCTCGCCGGCCTCGTCGACCACACCGGCCGCGATCTTGGTCCCGCCGACGTCGACGCCGATGGTCAGAGCCATGTGTCCCTCAGCTATTCACTCGTTCCCGCTGGACGGAACGCTACCGCCCAACCATGCCCCCGTACACACCGCCGCCTACATTAACCGAAGACAATCTGTCGCCAACCCGGCCGACTCCATTCAAAAGTCGTACATTTTCCCCGGTCGCATCACAGGGTGAAGCCGGAAAGTGACCCGGAGGGCATCAGGGGTTCACTGTTTGTCGGACGGGCCTTCAGGCGTGTCGTCCAGGTCCACCCGCTCGGTGCGGGCCGGAGTGCCGGCGGTCCAGCGGTGCTCGTGGCCGGCCACCGCGGCCCGGTAGGCGGCCAGCAGTTCGGAACCCGCGGCGGCCAGGCCGGTGCCGGCGGCGGCGAGGTGGCCGTACACCTCGGGCTGCTTGTCGCGCAGGCGGTCGGCCAGCCCGGCCAGCGAGAGCAGGGTCTCGGCGCTCGCCTCCTGGGCCTTCTCCCCGACGGCGGCGGCGAACCTGCGCACCTCGTCCACCAGCGGGCCCAGCTCCGGGCCGAACGGGTGCGCGCTCCCGTCCTGCTCGGCGGTGGGCTCGGTCCGGTCGGTGGTGGTCATCGCGCAGGCCTCCTCAGCAGCGGCGACCGCGCCCGCGGTCACCCGCCCCGACGCTACCGGACCGCACACCACCGCCCGGACGGCGAACGGGCGCCCCCGCCCCGGCGGCCCCGGAGGCGAGCGGACGACAACACAACCCGCCCCGGCGGCCCCAGGAGCGGCGAGCGGGCGAAGCGCCCTCAGCCCCGCGGCCAGAGGCCCGGATCGGGGGCGAAGCGGACGGCGAGGACGCCGTCGTTCAGGCCCGCGCCGGCGACCGTGCAGCGGCGCAGCGCCGAGGGCAGGGCGAGCACCCGCCGGTGGGCGCCGAGGCCGACCACCAGTTCGTCGCCGCGCCGCACGAGGTCGAGGTCGGCGCGGTCGGCACCGGGCAGGGCGAGGTGCCAGACCAGCAGACCGTCCGCCGCCAGCCGGTCCTCGACCGCCCACGGCCCGGCCGGGCGCGGCTCCGGGCCGGGGCCCGCGCCGTAGAGGCGGTCGGCGACGGCCTCCAGGGTGGCCTCGGCGGGCCCGGCGGTGAGCACCGGGACGTCCTCGCAGCCGGCGGCCAGCTCGGCCAGCTCGTCCCGGCGGCGGCGGGCCAGGGCGGCCAGCCACGGGTCGGACGAGTCGGCCGCGGCGTCCGGCAGCACGCCGTGCACCACCACGGCGTCCGGGCGGTGGCCGTGCAGGGCCAGTCCGGTGCGGATCCGGCGCAGTTCGTCGAAGGGGTGGGCGTCGGCCGCGGCGACCAGCCTGACGCTGGTGCCGGGCGCGGTGATCGCGGCGCGGGCGGCGGCGAGCGCGCCGGCGGCCCTGGCGCGCGTCTCGTACAGCCAGTCGGCGGGCATCGGCACCCCGGCGAGGCCGGCCAGCAGCGGGCGCAGCGCCCGGGCGGCCTGGCGCTGCTCGGGGACGAGCCGGGCCAGGTAGCGCTCCAGCTGTTCGGGCAGCGCGAGGGTGGCGATGAGCTCGGCGGGCGGCGGGGCGAGCACCACCAGGACGTCGGCGTCGGCCGCGGGCAGCGCGCGCAGCAGGGCGAGCCGGGCGGTGCCGGGGAGGGCGGTGAGCTCCTCGGGGTCGAGCGGGTCGGCGCCGAGCAGGTCGAGGGCGGGCTTGAGCCGGCCGCCGATCTCGTCGAGGGCGTGCCGGAAGGCGGCCTGCTCGTCGGTCCGGGCCACGGCCAGGCCGGGCGCGTACGCGGTCGGCGCGGCCTCCAGCCGGACGCCGAGGGCGGCGTCCAGGGTGCGGTGCGGGTCGTCGGCGGCCAGCAGCAGGGTGCGCCGGCCCCGTCCGGCGGCGTGCAGGGCGGTGGCGGCGGCCACCGCGGGCGCCGCGTGGTCGCCGCTGACCAGGATGGTGCGTGTCGCCGTCATGCCGTGCCGCCCCCGTTCGTCCGTGCCGCCGTGCTCAGAGCGCCTTGTCGGCGGCGGTGTCCTCGACGCGCTTCTTCAGGCCGGCCAGGGCCCGGTCGATGATGACCTTCTCGGCCTTGCGCTTGATCATGCCGAGCATCGGGATCTTGACGTCGACGGCGAGCTGGTAGGTGACCTCGGTGCGGTCGGCGCCGAGCGGGGCCAGGGTGTAGGAGCCGTCGAGCGAGCGGAGCATCTGGCTGCGCACCAGGGTCCAGGCGCACTCGCGGTCGCCGTCCCAGGTGTAGGCGAGCACGTGCTCGTCGCGGATCGCGCCGGCGTCCAGCACCAGCCGGACCTCGGCGGCGCGGCCGTTCTGCGCGGTCTCCAGGACCTCGATCTCCTTGACCTCACCGGTCCAGGCCGGGTAGGCGGCGAAGTCGGCGATCACGGCCATGACCGTCGCCGGGGTCGCGTCGATGGTGATGCTCGACCTGGTGTGCTCCGCCATGGAATGGCCCTCCGCGTCGTCCCGTGCTGCTGTTCCCCGCCGAGCCTGCTCGGCCGGGTGCGCCCGGAGCAGGCTATCGCGCCCCGGGATCCGCCCCGTCCTTCGGTGCACCCCCCGGAGCGGGCCCGGTACACCGCCGCGACGGGCCCGCGGGGGAAGGGCCCGTCGGCTACCGGCCGGTCACAAGCGGGCTGCCGTAGGGTGCCAATCGAACGACCCGGTCCCGACCTGGTCGGACGGGCCAAGGTGTGACACTTCGAACACCGGAGCCGACCCCCCTGGTCGAAGCTGCCTACCGGGCAGTAACGTCCTGCCGTCCCGCAGCGTCGCGAACGAGGAGCAGTCTTGCTCGACTTCAGCCTTCCGGCCCTCTACCAGGTACCGAGCGGCGGTAACCTCTCCGACCTCGTGGTCCAGAACGCCGAGCGGCACCCCGACGTCGCGGTGCTCAGCCGCAAGGTGGACGGCCGGTGGCAGGAGTTGACCGCCGCCCAGTTCCTGGTGGAGGTGCACGCCGCCGCGAAGGGGCTGATCGCCGCGGGGGTCGGGCCGGGCGACCGGGTGGGCATCATGTCCCGCACCCGGTACGAGTGGACGCTGCTGGACTTCGCGATCTGGACGGCCGGCGCGATCACCGTGCCGGTCTACGAGACCTCCTCCGCCGAGCAGGTCGAGTGGATCCTCGGCGACTCCGGGGCGGTCGCCGTGTTCACCGAGACCGCGACGCACAGCGCGGTGGTCGCCGAGGTCCGGGGCCGCCTGCCGGAGCTGGAGCACGCCTGGCAGATCGAGGGCGGCGCACTCGCCGCGCTGACCGAGTCGGGCCGCGAGGTCGCCGACGCCACCGTCGCCGAGCGCCGCTCGACGGCCGGCCCGGACTCGATCGCCACCATCGTCTACACCTCGGGCACCACCGGCCGCCCGAAGGGCTGTCAGCTGACCCACGGCAACTTCCTGGCCGAGTGCGGCAACGTGGTGGAGCGCCTGGCCCCGCTGTTCCGCACCGGCGAGAGCTCCGTCCTGCTCTTCCTGCCGCTGGCCCACGTGCTCGCCCGGATCGCCGAGATCGCCCCGGCGATGGCCCCGATCAAGCTCGGCCACGTCTCCGACATCCGGGACGTCACCGCCGAGCTGGCCGCGTTCAGGCCGACCCTGATCCTGGGCGTGCCCCGGGTGTTCGAGAAGGTCTACAACACGGCGCGGGCCAAGGCGCAGGCCGACGGCAAGGGCAAGATCTTCGACAAGGCCGCCGACACCGCGATCGCCTACAGCCGGGCGCTGGACGCGGGCGGCGCCGGACTGCTGCTCAAGCTCAAGCACGCCGTCTTCGACAAGCTGGTCTACAGCAAGCTGCGGGCCGCGCTCGGCGGCCGGGCCACCCACGCGATCTCCGGCGGCGCCCCGCTCGGCGAGCGGCTCGGCCACTTCTACCGGGGCATCGGCTTCACCGTGCTGGAGGGCTACGGCCTGACCGAGACCTGCGCGGCCACCGCCTTCAACCCGTGGGACAAGCCGAAGATCGGCACGGTCGGCCAGCCGGTGCCCGGCGCCTCCGTGCGGATCGCCGAGGACGGCGAGGTCTTCTTCAAGGGCCCGCACGTCTTCACCGGCTACTGGAACAACCCGCAGGCCACCGCCGACACGCTCAAGGACGGCTGGATCGCCACCGGCGACCTCGGCTCGCTGGACGACGACGGCTACCTCACCATCACCGGCCGCAAGAAGGAGATCATCGTCACGGCGGGCGGCAAGAACGTCGCCCCGGCGGTGATCGAGGACCGGATCCGGGCGCACGCCCTGGTCGGCGAGGTCATGGTGGTCGGCGACCGCAAGCCCTTCGTCGCCTGCCTGCTCACGGTCGACGAGGACTTCTTCCCCAAGTGGAAGGAGCTGAACGGCAAGCCGGCCGGCGCCACGGTGGCCGACCTGCGCGAGGACCCCGACCTGCTGGCCGCCCTGCAGACGGCGGTGGACGACGGCAACGCGGCGGTCTCGCACGCCGAGGCGGTGAAGAAGTTCCGCCTGCTCGACACCGTCTTCTCCGAGGAGAGCGGCCACCTGACGCCCTCGCTCAAGCTCAAGCGCAACGTCGTGCTGAAGGACTTCGCGGCCGACGTCGAGGCGATCTACCGGAGGTAGCCCTCCCCCGAGCCGCCGGTGCGGCCCGCTCCCTGAACGGTGGGGCGGGCCGTACCGGCACACACCCCGCTCAGCCCGCCAGCAGCGAGGTCAGCCGCCCGGCCAGCAGGTCCCAGCGCCAGGAGCGGTCCACCCAGCGCCGCCCGGCCTCGCCCATCCGCCGGCGCAGCTCCTCGTCCTTCAGCAGCCGCACGATCCGCTCGGCCGCCGCCGCAGGCGTGCCGCCCGGCACCACGTAGCCGGTCTCCCCCTCCAGCACCGCGTCCGGCGCACCGCCGGAGTCCCCGGCCACCACCGGCAGGCCGGTCGCCGAGGCCTCCAGGTAGACGATGCCGAGCCCCTCGACGTCCAGCCCGCCGCGCCGGGTGCGGCAGGGCATGGCGAAGACGTCCCCGGCGCCGTAGTGCGCGGGCAGTTCCTCCCACGGCACCGAGCCGGTGAACCGGACGGCGGAGCGCACGCCCCGGGCGTCCACCAGCTTCTCCAGCTCCGCCCGGTGGGGGCCGCCGCCGACGATCAGCAGCACGGCGTCCGGGACGTCGGTGAGGATCTGCGGCATCGCCTCGATGAGGGTGTCCTGGCCCTTGCGCGGCACCAGCCGGGAGACGCAGACCACCACCGGCCGGTCGGCCAGCCCGAGCCGCTCGCGGACAGCGGCGCCGCCGGAGTCCGGGTGGAAGCTCCGCTCGTCCACGCCGGGCGGCAGCTGCACCATCCGGGCGGCCGCCTCCGGGCCGACGGCGGCGGCGATCCGGGAGCGGGTGTACTCGCCGAGGTAGGTGAGCACGTCGGTGCCGGTGCCGATCCGGCGCAGCAGCTGCCGGGCCGCCGGGAGCTGGGCCCAGGCGGCCTCGTGGCCGTGGGTCATGCCCAGCAGCCGCCCGGCGCCGGCCCGGCGCAGCGCGGGGGCCATCAGCCCGAGCGGTGCGGCGGCGCCGAACCAGACCGAGTCGCAGCCCTCGGCCCGCAGGATCTCGGCGGCCCGCCGGGTGACCCGCGGTGTGGGAACCATCACCTTCGTCCGGTCGCGGATCACCGGGAACGGCTGCTCGGCGTCGAAGCGCGCCACCTCGGTGCCGTCGCGCCAGGTGGAGGCGTACACCACGACGCTTCCTGCGGGCTGACGGACGGCCATGTTGTGCACGAAGGCCTGGATGCCGCCGGGCCTCGGCGGGAAGTCGTTGGTCACGATCAAGGTCTTGTGCATCAGGCCACGGCTCGCTCGGTCGGGGGGTGCTCGGTGTACCGCTGGGTGATCCGTACGATAGGTCAACACCACGACCCGCCGGGAACGGATCCACGGACGGCAACCGTTCCACCCCCGGGTCTGTCCTAGTACCCGGGTGGTCGGTGAGGCCGGTCCGGCCCCGTGGCGGCGGCCCGGCGCCGACCCGCCCGGACCGCCCGGGCGCCCGTCGCACGGCGCCGCCGGCGGGACGTCCGAGACGAACGAGGGAGCGCAGTGGAGTTGGCCCCGGCCACCGAGTCCGGTACATCCAGCGGCGCCGAGGGCTCCGGCACGGCGCTCGCCGTCCGCCGCGAGCCGGCGCAGAGCACCGCGCGCCCCTCGGGCCGCTCGGGTGCGCTCCTGGCGCTCGGCGCGAGCTGGGTGGCCACCCGGACGCTCCTGGTGCTGCTGGTCACCGGCGTGCTGCGGATGCCCGGCGGGGACATCACCGCCGACGTCTGGCTGATCTACCACGGCTGGTACGGCGTACTGCAGACCGGCACCTTCCCGCTGGACGACGTCACCTGGCAGTACCCGCCCGGCGCCGCCCTGGTGATCCTGCTGCCGGGCCTGCTGCCCTGGTCGTACCTGGTGTCGTTCTGGGTGATCTGCGGGATCGCCGACGCGGCCGCGATGGCCCTGCTGGTGCGCACCGGGCTGCGCAAGGGCCGGGCGCTGACCGGCGCCTGGGTCTGGGTGGCGGGCGTCCCGCTGCTCGGCCCGATGATCTACAACCGCTACGACGTGATCGTCACCGCGATCGCGGTGGCCGGCCTGCTCGCGCTGATCCGCCGCCCGGCGATCGGCGGCGTGCTGCTGGGCCTCGGCGGCATCGTCAAGATCTGGCCGCTGCTCGGCCTCATCGGCACCCCCTCCGGCCGGCGCACCCGCCGCTCCTGGACCGCCGCGGCCGCCTCGACCGCCGCGATCGGCTTCCTGCTGGCCGCCGGCATGAACGGCGCGTTCGAGTTCCTGACGTTCCAGAAGGACCGCGGCATCGAGGTGGAGTCGGTCGGCGCGCTGCCGATCCACTTCGCCCGGATCGCCGGGACCTGGGACGGCAAGGTGATGATGAACTACGGCTCGGTCGAGATGCTCGGGCCGTGGGTGGACGTGGTCAGCAAGGTGATGCTGGCCGGCACCGTGCTCGGCTTCGGCTGGCTGCTGCTGTGGCGCTTCACCGCCCGGCGGCGCAACGCGGCCACCATGTACGACGCGGCGCTGGCCGCGCTGCTGATCTTCACCGTGACCAGCCGGGTGATCAGCCCGCAGTACCTGGTCTGGCTGGTCGGCGCGGCGGCGGTCTGCCTGACCGTGCGCGGCACCAGCCAGCGGCCGGTGGCGCTGCTGATCCTGGCCGCGACCCCGCTGACCCTGGTGGAGTTCCCGCTGGTCTTCGGCGACGTGGTCGCCAGCAAGCCGGCCGCGATCGCCGTGCTGACCCTGCGCAACCTGCTGCTGCTGGCCGCCACCGGGATGTCCTGCGTCCGGCTCTGGCGCTCCACCCGGCGCGCCGAACGGCTGCCGGAGACCGTGGTGCTGACCCGCCCCGAGCCGGTGCCTGCGGCGGCCTTCTCGGTGCGGCCGGGCATCGCCTACGAGCAGGACCTGCTGGACGGCATCGAGCGGCCGCGGACCTCGCCCGAGCAGCGCCAGCGCGCCCGGCCCTAGAAGGCCGGACGGGCCGCTACGGCGCCAGCGTCCGGAGCCCGGCCAGCCAGAGGCCGGTGAACTCGGTCAGGCCGAGGCCCAGCCGGTCCCGCAGCAGCCCGTCCAGCCAGGCCTGCCGGTCCGCGCCCGGGGCCGCCGCGCCGACCGCCCGGTAGAGGGCCACCAGCCGCTCCGGCCCGTACCGGCGGGCGATCAGGTCACAGGCCAGCCAGGCCTGCTCGTAGACCTGGGCCAGGCCCTCCCCGCCGGCCGTGAAGGCGGCGTCCTCGGGCAGGGCGGCGGGCAGCCGCCCTGCGGCGACGTCCCGGGCCAGCTCCGGGGCGATCTGCCGGGCCGTCCGGCCGGTGTCGCGGTAGCCGGTCCAGTCGGCGACGCCCTCGGAGAGCCAGAGCGGCGTCCAGGCGCGGGTGTCGGCCCGGGTCGCCACGTGCACCGCCTCGTGGGTGACCACCACCTGCCGGCCGAAGTCGCTCAGGCCCGCGTAGGTCTCCGGATTGACCAGGATCCGGTCGGCCGGGGCGTTCAGCGGTGCGCCGGGCGCGGCCACCGTGACGGCCGCCATGCCGGACCAGCCGGGCCGCTCCTCCGCCAGCAGCCGGGAGAACCACTCCCCCGTGGCGGGCAGTTCGAACAGCAGCCGGCCGGCCCAGGCGCTGCCCCAGAGGGCCTCGACGGCGGCCACCGCCCGATCGCCGACGGCCGCGAGCCCGGCGGGCGCGGGGGTGTCCGCGGCGTCCACCGCGAGCACCAGGCAGCGCGCGCCGGCCTCGGCCCGGACGGCGCCGAGGTCCCACAGCGGCGGCAGCCCGCCCGCGGCCTCCTCGCGCTCGACCCGCCAGCCGGCGGCGGAGCGGGCCAGCGCCAGCCGGCGCGGGTGGACCACCGGCTGCCGGTCGTACCCGGTCACCGCGACGGTCAGCTCGGCGGTGGCGGTGCACCGACCGGCCCCGTCCACCGGGCCGAGCAGCAGGTTCCGGTACCCGGCCCGCAGCGGCAGCGCGGGCGGCCCGGCGGTCAGCGCCGCGGCCCGCCCGTCCAGCAGGGCCAGGACGGCGGCGTGCTCGTCCGAGGCCGCGGCGGCGGGACGCGCCGGGGCGGCCCCGGGCAGCGACAGCTGGGCCAGCCCGCCGGCCGCGAGCAGCAGGGCGGTGCGCCGGGACGGACGCCGCCCGGCGTGCTCCGGGCGGCTCAGAGCCGGATCACCCCCGAGACGGGCATCGTGGTGACGCTCTCGTAGCGGACCTTGGCGCCCGGGTAGGGGGCGTGCACGATCACCCCGCCGCCGGCGTACATCCCGACGTGGTGCATGTCCCGGTAGAAGATCACCAGGTCTCCCGGCCGCGCTTCGGAGAGGCTGACCCGCTGCCCGGCGTACGCCTGGGCCTGCGAGGTGCGCGGCAGGGTCACTCCGGCCTGCCGCCAGCTCCAGTACATCAGACCGGAGCAGTCGAACGCCCTGGGCCCGGTCGACCCGTACACGTAGGGCGAGCCGATCATCCGCACCGCGGCGGCCAGCGCGGCGGCGCCGCGCTCGGAGGCGGGCGGGGTGCTGCCGAAGTCCAGCCGGTCGGTGCCGCGGGTGGCGCGCTGCTCCGCGTCACGGGCGTCCTGGGCGGCGAGCCGGGCGCGCTCGGCGGTGCCGAGGCTGTTCAGCAGCCGCTGCGCCTTGGCGAGCCGCTGCTGGATCTGCTGCTTGCTCTCGGCCAGCGCCTTGCGGATCTGCTCCAGCTCGGCGAGCTTGGCGGTGGCCTCGGCCCGGCGCTGGTCGAGCACCCGCTGACGGCCCAGCAGTTCGTGCAGGGTCTCGTTCTGCCGCTCGGCGGCCTGGTCGAGGGTGCGGGCCCGGGAGAGGTAGCCCTCCGGGTCCGTGGAGAGCATCAGCTGGACGGTCCGGGTCATCCCGCCGCCGCGGTACTCGGCGCCGGCCACGGTGGCGAGGTCGCCGCGCAGCCGGTTGAGCTCCTCCTGGGCGAGGGCGATCTGCTGCTGGAGCGTGCCGGTCTCGTACTGGAGCCGCTGCTGGGCCTCCTGGGCGGCGTTGAACCGCTCGGAGGCCTGCTCGGCCTCGTCGTAGAGCTGCTCCACCTGTGCCTTGACGTCCTTGCGGTCGACCGGGGCGTCCGGCGCGCCGGGAACGGCTCGGGCGCTGCCGCAGGTCGCCACGCCCAGCGCGGCGGTGGCCGCCGCGGTGAGCACCAGCGCCCGGGCGAGCGTGTGCGCACCTGACAGCGGGGAACGGCGGTGCACGGCCATGCGACCTCGGCTCCGATCCTGGGCCGGCCCGCCACCGCACCGGGGCGGGCGGCTGTCGAAAGCGGGCTTCCGCTGGCAGACGTTAGCGAGTCAGGGCAACCGATTCCAAACCCCTCCGAACCCGAATATTCGGACACCGATCGGACGTCAGATCGGTTCGCGGACCGAGCGTCCCGGCGGCCCCGGGAAAAGCCGCGGGCCCGGTCCCCCCGCGCGGGGGGACCGGGCCCGGCAGAGCCTGCCGACCGTCGGTCAGAGGCGCACGATGGTGTTGACCGGCATGTTGGAGGCCGCCTCGTAGCGGACCGACGCGCCCGGCTTCGGGGCGTGGATGACCTGGCCGCCGCCGACGTAGATGCCCACGTGGTGGCGGTCGCCGTAGAAGATCACCAGGTCGCCGGGCTGGGCCTTGGAGATGTCCGAGCCGATCTGGGTGCCGGCGTTGGCCTGCGCCTGCGAGGTGCGCGGCAGCGACACACCCGCCTGGGCGTACGCCCAGCCGGTGAGGCCCGAGCAGTCGAAGGAGTTCGGGCCGGTGGCGCCGTAGACGTACGGCGAGCCGAGCTTGCTCTCGGCGGCGGCGATCGCCGCGGCGGCGCGCGAGCCGTTGGCGGCGGGCGCGGCCGGCTTGGCGGCCTCGGCGGTCGGCTTGGCGGCCTCGGCGGCCGGGGCCGAGGAGGCCGAGGACGGTGCGCTCAGGTTGCTGCGGTTGGTGTCGCGGGAGGCCCGCTCGGCCTCGGCCTTGGCCTTGGCGGCCTCGGCCTTGGCGGCGTCCGCCTTCGCCTTGGCCTCGGCGGCGGCCTTCTCCTCGGCCGCGCGGAGGGCCTGGCGCTCCTGCTCGGTGAGCGTGTTGAGGAGGTCCTGGGCCTTCTGCAGCTTGCCCTGGACGTCCTCCTTGGACGTCTTCAGCTGCTGGGTGGTGGCCTCCAGCTCGGCGAGCTTGGCCTGGGTCTCGGTGCGGTCCTGGTCCAGCCTGCGCTGCTGCTCCTGGAGCTCCTTCAGCGCGCCGGACTGGGTGGAGCCGGCCTGGTTCAGGGCGTCGGCCTGGTTGAGGAAGTTGTCCGGGCTGGCGGAGAGCATCAGCTGGACGGTCTGCGATATGCCGCCCGTGCGGTACTGCTCGCCGGCGATCTCGGCGAGGCCGCCCTGGGCCTCCGTCACCGTGGCCTGCTGGCGGGCCACCTTGTCCTGCAGCTCGGCGACCTGCTTCTGCAGCTCCTGCTGCTTGGCCTGGGCGCCGTTGTACTTCTCGGTGGCGACCTCGGCCTGCAGGTTGAGCTGGTCGACCTGCTCCTTGACCTGGTCCTTGGTCGGCGCCGGGTCGGCGTGGGCGCCGGACTGCGCGGACAGGGCAACGGCAGCGGCGGCGACACCGGTCAGGATCGAGACACGGGCGCGGCCGGCGGGCTTGGGACGACGATGGGACGCCACGAAGGCGGACTCCTTCTTCCTCATCCGCCTACCGGGTGAGCTGACGGGTTCGGGCGGAAGCGTGCCCTACGACGCCTCACCCGCCGCTCTCGCGGCCGGCCTGGCGCCGATTCACCCCGGAGGAACGTGGTTCCCCGGCTCCGCTCCACAGCGGACCCCCGACTGCTGGGTCCTCACTCGGACGGGCCACTCGTGGCCCCGCCCCGCTGCTTCGCGAACTCGGCGGCGAACCCCGCCGCCACCCAGGCTGGGTGATCGACTGTGCGTGGTTCGAGGCACGACCCTAGTAACAGATCCGTGATCCGTTCAAATCCTTGTCAGAAAAAAGTCGGAAGAATACCCAAGTTCTTTTGTGAATATGACCGAGCGTGATCAAATCCCCACGTCGGGCTGATCATTCTCCGTCAGGTGGTCGAACCCCTGCCGGAAACGCCCTGCGCCACCCCCGTCCGGGAGTGGCGCTGATCACAGGGGCCTCGACGGCCCCCTCGGGCGTGTCGTGCCGGTCCGTCAGACCCGGCGGATCGTGTTGATCTTCATGGCGTCGGCCTTCATCACCTTCACCACGTCACCGGTGCGCGGCGCGTGCACCACCATGCCGTTGCCGATGTACATGCCGACGTGGCTGCGGTCGTCGCGGTAGATGATCAGGTCGCCCGGCTGGGCCTCGGCCAGCGAGGGCACCCGGGTGCCGTAGTTGCCCTGCGCCTGCGAGGTGCGCGGCAGCGAGACGCCGGCCTTCCCGTAGGCCCAGACCATCAGGCCGGAGCAGTCGAAGGTGTTCGGGCCGGTGTCGCCCCAGCCGTAGGGCGAGCCCTGCTTGCTCATCGCGAGGGAGACCGCCGCACCGGCCTTGCCGCTCGCCTGCGGCAGGCTGCCCAGGTCGGTGCGCTCGCTGCCGCGCGAGGCGCGGTCGGCCTGCTGCTGAGCCGCCTTCAGGGCGGCCCGGTCGGCTGCGCTGAGCGAGTTCAGCAGCTCCTGGGCCTCCCGGAGCTTCTTGTTGACCTCGGCCTTGGTCTGGTTGAGGTCCTTGGTGGTGCTGTCCAGCGAGGCCAGCACGGCGGCCGCCTCGACCTTCTGCTGGTCGAGCCGGCGCTGCTGGTCCTGGAGGCCCTTGAGCGCCTCGGCCTGGCTGGAGCTGGCCTGCTGCACGCTGGAGGCCTTGTCCAGGTAGCCGGACGGGTCGGAGGTGAGCATCAGCTGGACGGACGGGTCGATGCCGCCGGTGCGGTACTGCTCGCCCGCCACCTCGGCCAGGCCGGCCTGAAGCTGGGTCATCTGCTCCTGGCCGCGGGCGACCTGGTCCTGGAGCTGGTCCGCCTGCTTGCGCAGCTGGTCGGCACGCTCCTTGGCGCCGTTGTACTTCTCGGTGGCCTGCTCGGCCTCTTCCTGCAGCTGGTCGATCTGCGCCTTGACGTCATCCTTCTTGGGCGACGGGCTGGGCGCGGCGTGTGCGGCGACCTGGGCGGAGAGAGCGACCGCGGTCGCAGCGGCAGCGGTGAGCACGGAGACCCGCGCGCGGCTCGGCTGCTTGGGACGGCGGTGGGAGGCCAAGGGACCGGCTCCTTCTTCCAATGGCCTCACCCGAACGGGTGAGAATCCGGAAAATAGGTTTGACGCCAGACCCTAGTGAAGATCCACGTTTCGCGCCACTCCCCCGATCGCGTGAACCCCGACCGCCCATCTGACTTCACAAAACTCGCACAACACCGCAATCCAGGCGCTGACCAGCCGTCATACCGGCCCGCGGGCGCCCGGGAGCGGTTACGGGCGGGCCAGCCGGTTCAGCAGCAGCACCGACGCGACGGGGCGCGCGCCGGCCTTCCGCACGCCCTCCGCGACCTCCCGGTCGGTGGAGACCACCACCACCGGGCGCCCCTGCGGCTCGGCCCGCACCAGCCGGCGGATCAGCTCGTCCGCCGTCTCCCCGGTCCGGCTGAACCGCACCCGCACCCCGCGCGGCGGCGCCATGATCACCGGCACGTCCAGGTCCTGGCCGTCGAACACGCAGGTGACCTCCGCCTGGGTGCGCTGCGCCAGCATCGCCAGCCCGCCCAGCAGCCGGATCCGCTGCTGCTCCAGCGGCAGCGTCGGATAGCCGGTCTTGGTCACGTTGTAGCCGTCCACCACCAGATGGACCTGCGGGATCGCCAGCAGCTGGTCCAACAGCGCCGGATCGTCGTCGGCCAGGCCCCGCCGCGCCACGTCGTGCGGCGAGGCCGAACCCGGCTCCACCGCCTCCACCAGGTCCGCCGGGCGGATCTGGGACACCGGCAGCGCCAGCTCCCGCTGCAGTCCCTGCGCCGACTGCAGGACGGTGTCCAGCAGCAGCCGCAGCCGCATGTCCTCGACGCTGCGCCCCTCGCGGGCCGACCGGCGGCCCTGCTCGGCGGCGGTCTCCAGCTCCGTGACGCGGTGCCGCAGCCGGCGCGCCTCGCTCTCCGCCGCGCTCCGCTCGGCCGCCGCCTGCGCCCTGGCCGCCTCCAGCTCGGCGGCCACCTTGCGGGTCTCGGCCTGCGCCCGGCGGGTGTCGCTCTCCAGCGACCGCAGCCTGCGGCGCAGCGAGTCGGCCTCCCGGCGGACGTCCTCCGACTCGGCCCGCTGCCGATCCAGGTCGGAGCGCGCCGTGGAGCGCACCTCGGCCAGCTCGGCCTGCAGCTTCTCCACCAGCCGGGCCGCCTCGGCCGCCGCGCCCTCGGCGCCCGCCCGCTCGGCCTCCTCGCCGGCCTCGGTGACCAGCCGGCTCCACCCGGCGGAACGCACCAGGTAGGCGGCGGCCGCCACGTCCATCGGGTCGGCGGCGCCCGGCACGGTGCCCGACTCCAGCGCCCTGACCAGGTCCGGCTGGCCCAGCCGCAGCCGCTCCGCTATCCGCGAGCGGAAGGCCGGCTCGGCCTCCAGTGCCGCCGCCAGCGCGGTCCCCGCGTACTTGGCCCGGCGTGCGGGGGTGAACTTGGCGTACTGGCGCAGCGACTGGGGCAGCTCCGCGAGCGGCAGCCCGCCGAGCGCGTCGGAGGCGAGCCCCACCACGCGCCGGCGCACGCCCTCGGGCAGCGGGCGGTCCAGCGCCTCGGCGCCGCCGTCGGCCCCGGCGCCCCGCGCCGATCCGTCGACGGCTGCCGCCGGCTCGTCACCGCCGCCGGACTCCTCCCCCGCGGCCGCCTCGGCCGGGGTGTCGGTGCCGGAGGGGGCGGCCCCGGCCGCGTCCGGCGCCGGCGCGTCCACAGCGGGCTGCCGCCCCTGCGGCCCCGCGGGCTCCCTCGCTGCGTCCACCACGTCCTCGGCTCCGATCCTGGTCCAGCGGAGTACGGCCCCCGGCCGCCACCCCCGTCACACTCCGCGCGATTCTCTCTGCATTGTCCCGTGCGGCGGGCGGCCGTGCCCTGCACCGCCCACCGCACGCATCAGGCGGTCAGGCCTGCTCGGGAGCCCCGGCGCCGTCGGCCGCGCCCGGGCGGGCGACCAGCTCGACCTGGTCGACCGCGTTGCACCAGCGGCAGCGCACCGACTCGACGGTCTCGCTGAGCACCTGGGTCTCCTCGATCTTCGACTCGCCGGCCAGGTCGAAGTGGAGGAACTCGGTGACCCGGGCGGTCCGGGTCACGTCGAAGCGGGTCAGGTTGCCGCAGAGCGTGCAGCGCCAGCGCGTCTCGGCGGTCAGGGCGGGGATGGTCATCGGGGGTCCTCTCGGGTGGTCCCGGAACGGGCTCAGGCGCTCCCCCCGGAGCCCCGGCGTCGGCGGCGGGAGGCGGGATTGCCCGCCCCAAGCCTATTGCCTGGGGCAACCTTCACGGCCACCGGCCGACCGACCCCCGCCGGTAGCCCACCTGCCGTAACCGCGCGGTGGCCGCCCGGCGCCGGGGGGATGCTGGGGCCCATGGCGATCCCGGCCCTCCCCGCCCGCACCGGCGCGCGCCGCGGCCGGCCGGCCGCCACCGCCCCGGCCGCCTGCTACGCGCTGATCGCGCTCAACACCGCGGTCTTCCTGCTCGGACCGGCCGCCGGGGTCAACCCGTACTACGGCCGGGGCCAGGCCCGGGTCTGCGCCGAGCAGCGCTACGAGCAGCGCTGGGGGGCGGTCCCCGCCGAGCTGCTGACCGGTCGCCCGCTGACCGCCGACCGGCTCGCCGAGGCCCCCGACCCGGTACCCGGCTGCCCGGCCTCGCCCACCCCGGGCAAGCACCCGGCGCTCTCCGTGCTCAGCGCGCTCTTCCTGCACGGCGGCTGGCTGCACCTGCTCGGCAACCTGCTCTTCCTGCACGTTTTCGGCCCGACCGTGGAGCAGCGGCTGGGGCGCTCCCGGTTCCTCCTCTTCTATCTGGCGTCCGGGGCGCTGACCACCTACGGCTTCGCCCTGGCCGAGGCGCACTCGGCGGACGCCACCCGGGTGCTGATCGGCGCGTCCGGGGCGATCTCCGCCGTCCTCGGCGCGTACCTGCGGTTCCATCCGCGGGCCCGGGTCACCACGCTCGTCCCGCTGCTGCTCTTCCTGCCGCTGCGCTTCCCCGCCTGGCTGGTGCTGGGCCTGTGGTTCGCGCTCCAGTGGTGGTCCGTGCACTCCGCCGGACCCGGCGTGGCGTACCTGGTGCACGTGATCGGCTTCGCGGCGGGCTTCCTCTGCGCCTGCACCCCGATCGGGCGCCGGCCGCGGGCCACCCGCCCCCGCGACGGTGCCGCCGACGCCCGATACGCTGGCGGCACCTCACAAAGGAGTACGCCACCGTGATCACCGCCATCGTCCTGATCAAGACCAGCGTCGACCGCATCCCGGAGATCGCGGAGGCGATCGCCGCCATCGAGGGCGTCAGCGAGGTCTACTCGGTGACCGGCGGCTACGACCTGGTCGCGATGGTGCGGGTGCGGCGGCACGACGACCTCGCCGAGGTGATCCCCGGCCGGCTCAACAAGATCCCTGGCGTGGCGCACACCGAGACCCAGATCGCCTTCCGCACGTACTCCCAGCACGACCTGGAGGCCGCCTTCTCGATCGGCCTGGACGAGTAGGACCGGGCGGGGCCGCTCAGCCCTCCCGGCGGGTGTCGGCGACGCAGCGGCCGCCCTCGTTGCGGTAGGTCCAGGCCGCGCCGTCCGTGACCAGCTCCCGGACGGCGCTCAGGAACCGGTCCACGTGCTCGTCCGGGGTGCCCGCGCCGAAGCTCACCCGGATCGCGTTCAGGCTGCGCTCGCCGGGCAGCGAGGGCTCCGGCGCACCGCACTCCGAGGGCGCGGCCTCCTCGTCGCCGAGCAGGGTGCGCACCAGCGGGTGGGCGCAGAACAGGCCGTCGCGGACCCCGATGCCGTACTCGGCGGACAGCGCGGCCGAGAAGTGCGAGCTGTTCCAGCCGCGGACGACGAAGGAGAGCACGCCCACCCGGTCCGAGTCGGAGCCGAACAGGTTCAGCACCCGGACCTCGGGGATCTCGGCCAGTCCGGCCTTCAGCCGCGCGACCAGCGCCCGCTCGCGGGCCTCCAGCGCGTCGAACCCGGCCTCGGTGAGCGCCCGGCAGGCCGAGGCGATCGCGTAGGCGCCGATGACGTTGGGCGAGCCGGCCTCGTGCCGGGCCGGGCCGGTGTGCCACTGCACGGCCACCGAGCCGTCGGCCTCGCGGGCCACCGTGCGGGTGGCGCCGCCGCCGGCCAGGTACGGGTCGGCCTCGTCCAGCCAGTCGGCCCGGCCGGCCAGCACCCCGGCGCCGAACGGCGCGTACAGCTTGTGGCCGGAGAAGGCGATCCAGTCGACGTCCAGCTCGCGCACCGAGACCCGGTGGTGCGGGGCCAGCTGCGCGGCGTCCAGCACCACCCGGGCGCCGTGCCGGTGGGCGGTCCGGGTCAGCTCGGCGACCGGCCACAGCTCACCGGTGACGTTCGAGGCGCCGGTGACGCAGAGCAGCTTCGGGCCCTCGGGCGCCCCGGCGAGCGCGGCGTCGAAGGCGGCGACCGCCTCGGCGTGCGAGCGCGGGGCGCGCAGGTAGGTGACCGGCAGGCCGGCGTGCGCCCAGGGCAGCAGCGAGGCGTGGTGCTCGGTCTCGAAGGCGAACACCTGCGTCCCGGCCGGGACGGCGCCGGCCAGCAGGTTGAGCGAGTCGGTGGTGGCGCGGGTGAAGACCACCTGGTCGCCCTCGCGCAGGTCGAGGAACTCGGTGACGGTGCGGCGGCTCTGCTCGAACAGGTCGGTGGAGAGCTGCGACAGGTAGCCGGCGCCGCGGTGCACGCTGCCGTAGTAGGGGGCGTAGGCGGCGACGTCGTCCCAGACCCGCTGGAGCGCCGGGGAGCTGGCGGCGTAGTCGAGCGCCGCGTAGCCGACCTTGTCACCGTTGGCGAGCGGGACCTGGACGTCGTGGCCGAGGACGGCGAGGGGGGCGCAGAGGGAGGTCGAGAGGGACATGAGGATGCACTCCTGTACGGGTCGAGGGACCCCGGGAGTGCGATTCGTCCGGCGTCCGCGCTTGCCACACGGACGGCGCGCCGCGTGACCCGGTCCTCACCCAGGGCACCCCGCCACGGACGGAGGGTTGCCGGACAGCCAGCTGGGGCTTGACGCTGTCGCTCATGACCTGGCGAAGACTCTAGGTCGCGTCCGCCCCGCGGTCAAACAGCCGTCCGCATCCCGGACATGCGTCGGGGCCCACCGGGAGGATTCCCGATGGGCCCCAACTGTGGCGTCACGCCCGGGCGGTGGCCTCCGACCAGTGCTTCAGCAGATCGCGCGCGGCCCCCGAGTCGATGGCCGCGGCGGTGCGCCGCATGGCCGCCCCGAGCTGCTCGGCGAGCGGCGCGCCGGTCAGGTCCAGCGCCACCAGCGCGGCCGCGGAGTTCAGCAGCACCGCGTCCCGCACCGGCCCGTGCTCCCCGGCCAGCAGCCGGCGCGCGACCTCCGCGTTGTACGCCGGGTCCCCGCCGCGCAGCGCCTCGATGCCGACCGGCTCGATGCCGACCTCGCGCGGGTCGAAGGAGGTCTCGGTGACCGCGCCGTCCCGGACCACCCAGACCCGCGAGGTGGTGGTGATGGTCAGCTCGTCCAGCCCGTCGTCGCCCCGGAAGACCAGCGCACTGGCGCCGCGCCGCGCCAGCACCCCGGCGATCAGCCCGGCGAGGCGGGTGTCGAAGCAGCCGATGGCGTGCGAGGTCACCCGGGCCGGGTTGGTGAGCGGGCCGAGGATGTTGAACGCGGTGGGCACCCCGAGCTCGCTGCGGGCCGGACCGGCGTGCCGCATCGACGGGTGGAACCTGGCCGCGAAGCAGAAGGTCAGCCCGACCTCCTCGGCGACCTCGGCGACCCGGCGGGGCGCCAGGTCCAGGCGGATGCCCAGCTTCTCCAGCACGTCCGAGGAACCGCTCGCCGAGGAGGCGGCCCGGTTGCCGTGCTTGACCACCTTGGCGCCGGCCGCCGCGGCGACGATCGCCGACATCGTGGAGATGTTCACGGTCTTGGCCCGGTCGCCGCCGGTGCCGACGATGTCCACCGCCGGGCCGGGGATGGAGAGCGGCTCGGCGTGCGAGTACATCGAGTCCACCAGGCCCGAGATCTCGTCGACCGTCTCGCCCTTGGCCCGCAGCGCCACCATGAAGCCGGCGATCTGCACCGGGGAGGCCTCCCCGCTCATGATCCGGTCCATCGCCCAGGCGGTGGCCGAGCGGTCGAGGTCCTCCCCCCTCAGTAGCGTCGACAGGATGTCCGGCCAGGTGCGGACCACCTGCGCGGGCTCGTTACCGCCGTTCGCAGGGTGCACGTTCACCATGGCCGACTCCAGCTCTCGCTCCCCGCGGACGGGGAAGGACGTAGGGACGGAGTCAGCCTATCGAGCGGCGGGGTCCCGGGGCTCCGCCGTTCACCCTTCTTCTCTTGTACTGAGACGCGGGGTGAGACGCCGGGACCGCTAGCCCGCGGCCGGCGTCCGCTTCGCCAGCCGGGCCCGCAGCAGCGTGGCGACGGCCTCGGCCAGCGCCACCGGGTCCACCGGCCGGGAGATCGCCGCGTCCGCCCGGCTCCAGGCCGCCAGCCAGGAGTCCTGCGGCCGGCCGATCAGCGCCAGCAGCGGCGGGCACCCGTAGATCTCGTCCTTCAGCTGCCGGGCGAGCCCGAGCCCGCCGGCCGGCACCGCCTCGCCGTCCAGCACGCAGAGGTCGACACCGCCCTTCTCCAGCGCCTTGAGCACCGCGGGGGTGGTCGCGCACTCCAGGTAGGACAGCTCCGGCAGGTCCTCCGCGGGCCGCCGGCCGAGAGCGGTCAGCACCTGCTCCCGGGTGGTGCGGTCGTGGCTGTAGACCAGAACGGTCAACGTCTCGTCGGTCGTGCTCGCCATGGGCCTGCTCCCTCACGTGTGATCCGGACCACGTTCGCCTCTCCCCGGATGCTACTCCCGATCACCCGCCGCCGAGCCCTTCCCGGGAGATCCCTCTCGCGCCGCTCCGCCCGCGACTGGTCCGGGCGGAGCACGGCGCGTCACCCCCGGCCGCACGGACCACCCGTACGGCGGACGGGTGGTCTCTCCCCTTACTACGGACGGCCCCGCGGGCCCGGCCCGACACGCCGCCGGGCCCTCCCGGAAGGCCTTCGAGGAACCGTCAGAAAAGGGACACGCCGCTGCTCAACAAGGGTGGGGACGGCCGGTCGGGCGCCAGGGGGGCATACCGCACGCACCGGACACTCCGAGGGACACCCCCCGACGTGAAGACGGAATAAGGGACCGACATAATGTCCGTCGTGGCGACAGCAACAGCAGTAGAAACCGGGCACGCGCACGGATCGGTCAACCGGCCGAACATGGTCAGCGTCGGAACGATCGTCTGGCTCAGTTCCGAGTTGATGTTCTTCGCGGCCCTCTTCGCGATGTACTTCACGCTCCGCTCCGTCAAGGGGCCGGAGTTCTGGACCGAGAAGGCGCACGCCCTCAACGTGCCGTTCTCCTCGGTCAACACCACGATCCTGGTGCTCTCCTCGCTCACCTGCCAGCTCGGCGTCTTCGCCGCCGAGCGCGGGGACGTGAAGAAGCTCCGCTCGTGGTTCATCATCACCTTCGTGATGGGCGCGATCTTCATCGGCGGCCAGATCTTCGAGTACACCGAGCTGGTCAAGAAGGACGGCCTCTCGCTGTCCTCCGACCCGTACGGCACGGTGTTCTACCTGACCACCGGCTTCCACGGTCTGCACGTGACGGGTGGTCTGATCGCCTTCCTGCTGGTCCTGGGACGGACCTACGCAGCCAAGCGGTTCACTCACGAGCAGGCCACCGCCGCGATCGTGGTGTCGTACTACTGGCACTTCGTCGATGTCGTGTGGATCGGCCTGTTCGCGACCATCTACCTGATCAAGTAACCAGCTGATCAGGTCGCTGGCCACCGGCCTCGGGTCCCGCCCTCACCGGCGACGGCCCGATTTCGCCGGTGCCGACGCTCCCACCGACCGACCGCGCGCGCAGCCCTAGACGGGCAGCCTCGTGCCGGCCAGACCGGCCGCCGGGTGCACCCACCAGTCGACCAGATCCTGACACCGGGGTTATTCCGTGAAAAAGCTCTCCGCACGACGGCGCCACCCACTGGCGGCGCTGGTCGTCCTACTTCTCGCCCTGGCGGCAACCGGGGGGCTGTACGCCGCGTTCGCGCCCGCCGACAAGGCGCAGGCCGACGTCGCCGCGCAGTCGCTCGCGATCGACGAGGGCAAGAAGCTCTTCGCCGTCGGCTGCTCCTCCTGCCACGGCCTGAACGGCCAGGGCAGCAGCGACGGCCCGAGCCTGGTCGGCGTCGGTTCCGCCGCGGTCGACTTCCAGGTGGGCACCGGCCGCATGCCGGCCCAGCAGCCCGGCGCCCAGGTGCCGCGCAAGCCGAACATCTACTCGCAGGCGGAGATCGACCAGCTCGCCGCCTTCGTCGCCTCGCTCGGCCCCGGTCCGGTGACGCCGACCGAGGAGCAGTTCACCTCGACCAACCCCGAGGACCTGTCCAAGGGCGGCGAGCTGTTCCGCACCAACTGCGCCCAGTGCCACAACTTCGCCGGCCAGGGCGGTGCCCTGACCCAGGGCAAGTACGCCCCGTCGCTGGAGGGCGTGGACGCCAAGCACATCTACGAGGCCATGCAGACCGGCCCGCAGAACATGCCGTCGTTCCCGGACAGCATCATGCCCGAGGAGCAGAAGAAGCAGATCGTGGCCTTCGTCCGCCACACCACCAACGATGAGCCCAACCCCGGCGGTCTCACGCTCGGCAGCCTCGGTCCGGTGACCGAGGGCCTGTTCGGCTGGATCTTCGGTCTCGGCGCGCTCATCGCGGTCGCGATCTGGGTCGCCGCCCACACCACCAAGGCCAAGAAGTCATGAGCCACGACATGTCAGAAGAGAAGCTCCCGGAGTCGCACGGCTCCGCCGGGCACCACGAGGTGGCTGCCCACGGCGATCCGTTCGCCGACCCCGGTCTGCCGGCCCACGAGCCGCGCCGCACCGACATCGACGAGCGGGCCGCCAAGCGCGCCGAGCGCCAGGTGTCGCTGATGTTCGTCGTGTCGATGATCGCCACCATCGGCTTCATCGCCTCGTACGTGGCCATCGACCCGGACAAGATCGTCTACATCTGGCCGCTGGGCCACGTCAGCGCGCTGAACTTCGCGCTCGGCATGACCCTGGGCCTGGCGCTGTTCCTCATCGGCGCGGGCGCGGTCCACTGGGCCCGCACCCTGATGTCGGACCACGAGATCCCGGCCGAGCGCCACCCGATCGAGGCCGACGACGAGGTCCGCGCCGACGTCATCGAGCAGTTCAAGACCGGTGCCGCGGAGTCCGGCTTCGGCCGCCGCAAGATGATCCGCAACACCCTCATCGGTTCGATGGCGCTGGTCCCGCTCTCCGGCGTGGTCCTGCTCCGCGACCTGGGCCCGCTGCCCGAGGACAAGCTGCAGCACACCGGCTGGGACGAGGCCACCGACGCCAAGCCGCTGCAGCTGATCAACATGAACACCAACCTGCCGATGAAGGCCGAGGACATCATCCAGGGGTCCCTGGTCTTCGCGATGCCCGAGGGTCTGACCACGCACTCCGAGGACTTCCAGGTTCGCATCGCGAAGGACGCCCTCATGCTGGTGCGCATCGCGCCGGAGGACATCAAGGACGAGAAGTCCAAGGAGAAGGGCTTCGAGGGCATCCTCGCCTACTCCAAGATCTGCACCCACGTCGGCTGCCCGATCAGCCTGTACGAGCAGCAGACGCACCACGCGCTCTGCCCCTGCCACCAGTCGACCTTCGACCTGGCGGACGGCGCGCGCGTCATCTTCGGCCCGGCCGGCCACCCGCTGCCGCAGCTGAAGATCACCACTGACGAGAAGGGCTTCCTGGTCGCCCACGGCGACTTCGACGAAGCCGTCGGCCCGAGCTTCTGGGAGCGTGCTCGATGAGCAGTGCGAGCAGCACCACCTCCGGCGCCGCCAAGCCCGCCAGCACGCGTGCCAAGCCCGCGAACAAGTGGGAACAGGCCGCGGACTGGACGGACGGCCGGCTGGGGATCTACTCCCTCGCCAAGGCCAACCTGCGCAAGATCTTCCCGGACCACTGGTCCTTCATGCTGGGCGAGATCTGCCTCTACACCTTCATCATCATCATCCTGACCGGCGTCTACCTGACGCTGTTCTTCAAGCCCTCGATGGGCGAGGTCATCTACGACGGCTCCTACGTGCCGCTCAAGGGCCTCCCGATGTCCGAGGCCTACGCCTCGACGGTCGACATCAGCTTCGAGGTGCGCGGCGGTCTGCTGGTCCGCCAGATCCACCACTGGGCCGCCCTGGTCTTCGTCGCGGCGATGCTCGTGCACATGCTGCGCGTCTTCTTCACCGGCGCGTTCCGCAAGCCGCGCGAGATCAACTGGGTCTTCGGCTTCCTGCTGCTGGTCCTGGGCATGTTCGACGGCTTCTTCGGCTACTCGCTGCCGGACGACCTGCTCTCCGGCACCGGTATCCGGTTCATGGAAGGCGCGATCCTCGCCGTCCCGCTGATCGGCACCTACGTCCAGATGTTCCTGTTCGGTGGCGAGTTCCCCGGCCACGACATCGTGCCGCGGTTCTTCACCATCCACGTGCTGCTGATCCCGGGCATCATGCTCGGCCTGCTGGTGGCGCACCTGATCCTGGTCTTCTACCACAAGCACACCCAGTGGGCGGGCCCGGGCAAGACCGAGAAGAACGTCGTCGGCATGCCGCTGATGCCGGTCTACATGGCCAAGGCCGGCGGCTTCTTCTTCCTGGTGTTCGGCCTCATCGCCGTCATCTCGGCGATCGCCACGATCAACCCGATCTGGTCGGTCGGCCCGTACCGCCCGGACCAGGTGTCCACGGACGCCCAGCCCGACTGGTACATGGGCTTCTCCGAGGGTCTGATCCGCGTCATGCCGGGCTGGGAGATCGGCCTGTGGGGCCACACCCTGAACCTGGGTGTCATGGTTCCGCTGGCGATCTTCCCGCTGGTCCTGGTCTCGATCGCGGTCTACCCGTTCATCGAGGGCTGGATCACCGGCGACAAGCGCGAGCACCACATCCTGGACCGCCCGCGCAACGCCCCGGTCCGCACGGCCCTGGGCGCCGCCTGGATCAGCCTGTACCTGCTCCTGCTGGTGGCCGGCGGCAACGACCTGTTCGCCACCCACCTGCACCTGTCGATCAACTCGGTCACGTACTTCGTCCGCGTCGGCTTCTTCGTCGTCCCGGTCGTCACCTTCATCGTCACCAAGCGCTGGTGCCTCGGCCTCCAGCGCCGTGACAAGGAGAAGGTGCTGCACGGCCGCGAGACCGGCGTCATCAAGCGCCTGCCACACGGCGAGTTCATCGAGGTGCACGCCCAGCTGCCGCAGAAGGACCTGCACAAGCTCACCGCGCACGAGCAGCCGCAGCCGTTCGAGCTGCCGGCCGAGACGGACGAGAACGGCGTGGCCCGCAAGGCCGGCGTCCTCACCCGGACCCGGGCGAAGCTCTCCCGCGGCTTCTACGGCGAGGGCAGCCAGATCCCCAAGCCGACCTCCGAGGAGCACCACGAGATCACCAGCGGCCACGGCCACCACTGATCCCGTACGCGCCCCCGCGTCGCACCCGAGGGCCGCTGACCAGAGTTCATCTGGTCGGCGGCCCTCGGGCTTTGCCGTACCCGCGTCCCCCGTCCGCAGCGAACCGCCAGGAGCCCACCGTGCAGCTGTCCGTCGACCCGGCCTCCGCCACTCCCCCGTACGAGCAGATCCGCGCCCAGATCGCCGAGCAGGCCCGCACCGGCGAGCTGGCCACCGGGCTGCGGCTGCCCACCGTCCGCGCGCTGGCCGAGCGGCTCGGGCTGGCCGCCGGGACCGTCGCCCGCGCCTACCGGGAGCTGGAGGCGGACGGGGTGGTGGAGACGCACGGCCGGCGCGGCACCCTGATCGCCGCGGTCGGCGACTCCGCGCACCGGCTGGCCGCCGCGGCCGCCGCCGAGTACGCCGAGCGGGCCCGGCGGCTCGGCGTCCCGTTGGCGGACGCCCTGGCGGCCGTGGACGGCGCGCTGCGGGTGGCGTACCGGGACGGAGCCGCGGAGGACCGGACGGAGGGCTGAGCGGATCTCTGGGCGGGCCGCTCAGAGCTGCGGGGCGATCATCCCGCTGGCGGGCGCCCGGGTGGCGGGGGCGGTCGTGTCGACGGGGGCGCCGAGGGCGCTGTGCCCGATCCAGTCGCTCCAGGCGATGTTCCAGTCGCCGAATCCGTTGCCGAACGGCTCCATGGACCTGCCGAGGCTGTTCACCACCGTCACCAGGTCCCCCACCCGGGTGTTCTGGTAGAACCAGCGGGCGTTCTCGGTACTCATCCCGGTACAGCCGTGGCTGACGTTCTCCACGCCCTGGGAGCCCACCGACCAGGGCGCGGCGTGCACGTACTCGCCGCTCCAGGTGACCCGGGTGGCCCACTCGACGTCGAGGTCGTAGGCCTCCTGGCTGCCGGCCGCTATGCCGATCGTCTCGCCGCTCATCCGGACCTTGCGCTCCTGGCCCAGCACCACCTTGACGCCGTTGCGGGTGTCGAAGCCGGGCTTGCCGGTGGTCACCGGCATCGTGCGGACCACCCGGCCGTCGCGCTTGAGGGTCAGCTCGTGCGCGGCCGCGTCCACCACCGTCTCGACACGCTGGCCGATCCGCAGGGCCAGGGCGGCCCGGTCGCCGCCGTACAGGCCGTCGGAGATCCGGCTGCCGGTGGCCTCGAAGGCCAGGCTGACGGTGGTGCCGTTGGGCCAGTACTCCTGGGGGCGGAAGTGCAGGTTCCGGTCGTCCACCCAGTACCAGCCGCCGGTGACGGCGGGCTGCGAGGTGACCGTCAGCGCGTGCTCCACCTCCTGGCGGGCCTGCGGGTCCTTGACGGCCTCGGAGAGCTGGACGGTGAGCGGCTGGCCCACGCCGTAGACGCCGCTGCCGGAGGAGTCCGGGCCGAGCTTGGCGGTCAGCAGGTGCTGGGCGGCCAGGGTGGAGAAGCCGGCGGTCGTCTCACCGCGGCCGCCGTGGCCGTCGTCGGCGGCGATCCGCACGGTGTAGGCGGTGGCGGCCTTGAGCCGGCCGGTGGTCCGCCAGCTGAGCTGGTCGTCCGAGAGCCGTCCGGCGACCACCCGGCCGTCCGGGCCGACCACGGTGACGTCGGTCAGCCGGCTGCCCGGCTCGGCGGTCACCGTGAGCGGCTGGGACGGGTCCGCCTGCTCGGTGGCGGACAGGTGCACCAGCTCGGCGGCGTCGACCTTGCGGACCGTCCCTGCGCCCTCCTCGCCGCCGCCGGAGGTGCAGCCCGCCAGCGGGACCAGTACGACGAGGGCCAGCGTGATGCCGCCGAGACCCGCGATTCCGCGCCTGTCGGCCATGACCGCCTCCCGGGGTTTCGCACGATTGGTCAGATCGTAGGAACCGCGTCCGGCGGAGCGACAACCGAGCGGGGCGGCGTTGGGCCGGCAGGGTGAGGCCGTCACTCCGGGGATGCAACAGGGCCGGGCCTCCCTTGTGGGATGCCCGGCCCTGTGCGAGGGAGCCAGTGCCTACTGGTTCTGGTTCTCGCCCCGGTAGAACTCGAAGACCCAGCCGAACAGGCCGATCAGGATGATCGGGAGCGACCAGAACATCAGCCACCAGCCGAAGATCACACCGAGGAAGGCGAGCGCGCCGCCGACCGCGAGCGAGAGCGGCTGCCAGCTGTGCGGGGCGAAGAAGCCCAGCTCCCCGGAGTCGTCCGCGACCTCGGCCTCGGGGTTGTCACCCGCGCCGCTGTCCACCCGGCGGGCGGTGAAGGCGAGGTAGTACCCGATGAACGCGCAGAGCGCGAAGGCGAGGAACAGCGCGGTGGTACCGGCGGCCTCGATGCCGTGCTCGGAGCCGTTGGTCCACAGGCCGTAGGTGATCGCCATGGCCAGCACGAAGACCGAGAGGCCCAGGAAGATCTTTCCCTGTTCCTTCATCAGGCGTCGCCCTCCTTCTTGCCCTTGCCCAGCTGCGGGGCGTCGTACTTCGCGGGCGTCACGCCGGCGAGGTGCTTGGCCGGCTCACCGTGGTTCTCCAGGTAGTCCAGCGCGGCGATCTCCGGGTAGTGGAGGTCGAAGGCCGGGGATTCGGAGCGGATCCGGGGCAGGGTGAGGAAGTTGTGGCGCGGCGGCGGGCAGGAGGTCGCCCACTCCAGCGAGCGGCCGTAGCCCCACGGGTCGTCGACCTCGACCTTCTCGCCGTACTTGGCGGTCTTCCAGACGTTGTAGAGGAACGGCAGGATCGACAGGCCGAGCAGGAACGAGCCGATGGTCGAGACGGTGTTCAGGGTGGTGAACCCGTCGGCGGCCAGGTAGTCGGCGTAGCGGCGGGGCATGCCCTCCGCGCCGAGCCAGTGCTGCACCAGGAAGGTGGTGTGGAAGCCGAAGAACAGCGTCCAGAAGGTGATCTTGCCGAGGCGCTCGTCCAGCATCTTGCCGGTCATCTTCGGCCACCAGAAGTGGAAGCCGGCGAACATGGCGAAGACGACGGTGCCGAAGACCACGTAGTGGAAGTGGGCGACGACGAAGTACGAGTCCGAGACGTGGAAGTCGATCGGCGGGGAGGCCAGCAGGACACCGGTCAGACCACCGAAGAGGAAGGTCACCAGGAAGCCGACGGTCCACAGCATCGGGGTCTCGAAGCTGAGCGAGCCCTTCCACATGGTGCCGACCCAGTTGAAGAACTTCACACCGGTCGGGACGGCGATGAGGAAGGTCATGAAGGAGAAGAACGGCAGCAGCACCTGGCCGGTGACGTACATGTGGTGGGCCCACACCGTCACGGACAGGCCGGCGATCGCGATGGTGGCCGCGATCAGGCCGGAGTAGCCGAACATCGGCTTGCGGCTGAAGACCGGGATGATCTCCGACACGATGCCGAAGAACGGCAGCGCGATGATGTACACCTCGGGGTGGCCGAAGAACCAGAACAGGTGCTGCCAGAGCAGCGCCCCGCCGTTGGCCGGGTCGAAGACGTGCGCCCCGAACTTGCGGTCCGCCTCCAGGGCGAACAGCGCGGCGGCCAGCACCGGGAAGGCCAGCAGGACCAGCACCGCGGTCAGCAGGACGTTCCAGGTGAAGATCGACATCCGGAACATCGTCAGGCCGGGGGCCCGCATGCAGATGATCGTGGTGATGAAGTTGACCGCACCGAGGATGGTGCCGAAGCCGGAGAAGGCCAGACCCATGATCCACATGTCGGCGCCGATGCCCGGCGAGCGGACCGCGTCCGACAGCGGCGCGTAGGCGAACCAGCCGAAGTCGGCGGCGCCCTGCGGGGTGAGGAAGCCGGCGACGGCGATCAGCGAGCCGAACAGGTACAGCCAGTAGGCGAACATGTTCAGACGCGGGAACGCGACGTCCGGCGCGCCGATCTGCAGCGGCATGATCCAGTTCGCGAAACCGGCGAACAGCGGCGTCGCGAACATCAGCAGCATGACCGTGCCGTGCATCGTGAACGCCTGGTTGAACTGCTCGTTCGACAGGATCTGGGTCCCGGGACGAGCCAGCTCGGCACGCATGACCAGCGCGAGGATGCCGCCGATCAGGAAGAACGCGAACGACGTCGCCAGGTAGAGCGTGCCGATCGTCTTGTGGTCAGTGGTGGTCAGCCACTTGATGATGGTGGAACCCGGCTTCCGGGTCCGCTGCGCCCCGACCGTGACGGCCCCGGCGCCCCCGCCGGCCGCGGCGGGCTCGTTGAGGATGGTCACTTCTCTTCACTTCCCATGGTCGTGATGCCGGAGGGCACCGCGCCGGTCTGACCCTTGGCCCGCAGGTCCTTCAGGTGCTGGTCGTACTCGGCACGGTCGACGACCTTCACGTTGAACAGCATGCGCGAGTGGTCGACGCCGCAGAGCTCGGCGCACTTGCCCATGTACTCACCCTTGACGGTCGGGGTGACCTCGAACTTGTTGACCACGCCCGGCACGACGTCCATCTTCATCATGAAGTTGATGGGCCAGAAGTCGTGGATCACGTCACGAGAGGTGAGGCGGAACTGGACCGTCTCGTCGACCGGCAGGTACAGGGTCGGCGGCTCGCCGGGGGTACCCACCTCGTACGCGGCCTCCTGGTTGGCCGGGTCCGGGTTCTCGGTGTTCTCGTAGTTGAACGCCCAGCTCCACTGGAAGCCCACCACGTTGACGGTGTGCTGCGGCTTCTCGGAGACGGCGGTCAGCTTCGACTCGTCGCGGGCGACGAAGTAGAAGAGGACCGACACGATGATGATCGGGACCGCGGTGTAGAGCGCCTCGATGGGCACGTTGTACCGGGTCTGCGGGGGGATCTGCACACCGGTGCGGCTGCGCCGGTGGAAGATCACGCTCCAGATGATCAGACCCCACATCAGTACGCCGACCACCAGCGCCGCGATCCAGGAGCCCTGCCACATGTGGAGGACCATCGGCCCTTCCTTGGTGACGGGGCTCGGGAGGCCAAGCCTGGGGAGGTCGTTGGCCGAGCAGCCGGTGGCGGTCGCGATGACGAGGCCCAGTGCCAGCGCCTGAGGCAGCTTCCGCCGCATCGTGCGCCGCGGCGAGCGGTCGGAGCCGTTGGGACTCACGTAGCGCCTTCCCGAAGTCTCGCCCGCCTTCGCGTCGCCCCGGGGAGGCTTCCCCTCCTCGGCGACCCGTCCACGGGCACGGTTTGAATGCTTATGCGGGCCAAACCCTACTCCAGCCTTATGCGCTGCTGACGGGCAGGTCCCGGTAACGCGCCGCCCGAGCACCCGATCAGGCCCGGCAGGGGCTGCGCCGCAGGTCATCCTAGGCATTCGGGGTCCGTACGCCCGATCGGGGGATGACCTCGGACAACCCGTGTGACGCCCCGTCGGACGCGGACGATCCGGACATTCGGGGTGATCGACTGACGGCCGGTGAGCCGCCGCCGGAGCCCGGAATGCACCCGGGAGTGTCGTTAAATGTGACCGTGTACTTCGATGTGGCCTCCACCGCACCACTCCACCCCGTCGCCCGGCAGGCGCTGACCGCCGCCCTCGACGAGGGATGGGCCGACCCGGCCCGGCTCTACCGCTCCGGACGGCAGGCCCGGATGCTGCTCGACGCGGCCCGGGAGACCGTGGCCGAGGTGCTCGGCTGCCGGGCCGACGAGCTCTCCTTCACCACCAGCGGGACCCAGGCCGTCCAGCTCGGGATGCTGGGCGCGCTGCACGGCAACCGGCGGCGCGGCCGGCACCTGGTGCACTCCGCCGTCGAGCACTCCAGCGTGCTGCACACCGCCGAGCGGTGGGGGTCCCCCCGGCCGGAGGCCGGGGGACAGGACGCGGGCGGCGAGGTCACCGCGGTGCCGGTGGACCGGCTCGGCCGGGTCGACCCGGCCGGGTTCGCGGCGGCGCTGCGGCCGGACACCGCGCTCGCCGTGCTGCAGTCCGCCAACCACGAGGTGGGCACGGTGCAGCCGGTCGCCGAGACGGCCGCGCACTGCGGGGAGGTGCCGCTGCTGGTGGACGCCGCGCAGAGCGCCGGACGGGTGGACGTGCCGGCCGGCTGGTCGCTGCTGGCCGCCAGCGCGCACAAGTGGGGCGGGCCGGCCGGGGTGGGGGTGCTCGCGGTGCGCAAGGGCGTGCGCTACTCCTCGCCGCTGCCCGCCGACGAGCGCGAGGGCGGCCGGGTGCCGGGCTACGTCAACGTCCCGGCGATCGTCGCGGCGGCGGCCTCGCTGCGGGCGGTGCGGGCCGAGGCGGAGCGGGAGAACGCCCGGTTGCACGAGCTGGTCGAGCGGATCCGGGCCCGGGTGCCGCGGCTGGTGCCCGAGGTCGAGGTGGTCGGCGACCCGGTGCGGCGGCTGCCGCACCTCGTCACCTTCTCCTGTCTCTACGTCGACGGCGAGGTGCTGCTGGGCGAGTTGGACCGGGCCGGGTTCGCCGTCTCCTCCGGCTCCTCCTGCACCTCGTCCACGCTGACCCCGAGCCATGTGCTGGCCGCGATGGGCGTGCTCACCGAGGGCAACGTCCGGGTCTCGCTGCCCTTCGGCACCGCCGAGGAGGACGTCGAGCGGTTCCTGGCCGTCCTGCCGGAGGTGGTGGCCGGGGTCCGCGCCCCGCTGGGGCTGGACCTGGCGCTGCCGCCGGCCGCCGCGGCGGGTTCCGACCGGCTCCTCGTCCTGGACGCCCTCGGCAAGCGCTGCCCGCTGCCGGTGATCGAGCTGGCCAGGCGGATCGGCGAGGTGCCGGTGGGCGGGACGGTCGCGGTGCTGGCCGACGACGAGGCGGCCCGGCTGGACGTACCGGCCTGGTGCGGGATGCGCGGCCAGGAGTACCTGGGCGAGGCCCCGGCCGCCGAGTACGGCGGCGACCGGGGTTCGGCCTATCTGGTGCGGCGGGTCAGTTGACCAGGTGCGCGCGGACCTCGGCGCCGGCCTCGTCGCCGTAGGCGGCGACGAAGCGCTGCAGGAAGTCGTGCGGGCGCAGCTCGTACTCCTGGGTGCCGACGGTCTCGATCACCAGGGTGGCGAGCATGCAGCCGAGCTGGGCGGAACGCTCCAGCTCCAGGTCCCAGGAGAGGCCGGCCAGGAAGCCGGCCCGGAAGGCGTCGCCGACACCGGTCGGGTCCACCTTGGCGTTCTCGGGGGCGCAGCCGACCAGCACCGGGGCCTCGCCCTTGCGGTCGATCCGGACGCCCTTGCTGCCCAGGGTGGTGATCCGGGTGCCGACCCGGGTGAGGATCTCCTCGGAGTCCCAGCCGGTCTTGGACTCGATCAGCGCGGCCTCGTACTCGTTGGTGAAGAGGTACGCGGCGCCGTCGACGATCTGGCGGATGTCGTGGCCGTCGAGGCGGGCCAGCTGCTGGGACGGGTCCGCGGCGAAGGCGTAGCCGCGGGTGCGGCACTCCTGGGTGTGGCGGACCATCGCCTGCGGGTCGTCGGCGCCGATCAGCACCAGGTCGAGGCCGCCGACGCGGTCGGCGATCGGCTCCAGCTCGATGTTGCGGGCCTCGGCCATGGCACCGGTGTAGAACGAGGCGATCTGGTTGTGGTCCTCGTCCGTGGTGCACATGAAGCGCGCGGTGTGCCGGGTCTCGGAGATGTGGACCGAGCGGCAGTCCACGTTGTTGCGCTCCAGCCAGCTGCGGTACTCCGCGAAGTCCGCGCCGGCCGCACCGACCAGGATCGGGCGCAGGCCCAGCACGCCCATGCCGAAGGCGATGTTCGGGGCGACGCCGCCGCGGCGGATGTCGAGGGTGTCGACCAGGAAGGACAGCGACACGGTGTGCAGCTGCTCGGCGACCAGCTGGTCGGCGAACCGGCCGGGGAAGGTCATCAGGTGGTCGGTCGCGATCGAGCCGGCGACGGCGATACGCACGGGGTCTCCTCAGGATGGCGGCGGGGCCATGGGACAACGGGTGGAACCCACCCACGGTACCCGGCGGGGGCGGGGCGCCAGCAAGACAGCGGGGCGCCATCCTCCGTCCGCTGTCACCCGTCGGCCCCGAACGTGTACTACCAAGGGGTAGCCCTGGTGGGCTCCGGGGCGCCCGGCCTAGGGTCGCAGGGAGGGCCCTTCCGGGCCCGCCCAGGCCCGTGGCGCCGCTGCCACGGCACCGGTGGATCGGAGTTGATGGCCGATGATGCCCAGTCACCACCCTCTGCGGGTTCCGCCCGCCCTGCTCGGCGACGCGGACGGCGAGTCCCTGGACTCGCTGGTGGACTCCTCGCGCCGGCTGCGGCGGTTCTGGCCGCTGCTGGCGACCGGCCAGCCGGACAGCGCTCCGGTGAGGACCGGGTTCCGCGTCCCCTCCGGGGCGCAGCGGCTGGTCGCGGCGATGCCCGAGTACGGCCCCTGAGCCGGGGCCCCCGGCGCCGGGCCCGGGGGTGCGGCGGGTGGACGGGAACCGGAATCGTCCGGCGCACGTCACATCCGCGCGGTGCGGCCGGCACGGCGCGCCGCTGAGCCCTCGGGAGGATGTGCAGATGGATCTGGAGACCATGCCCCGGCGTTCCGGCCGGGCGCGCGCGACGGCCCTGGCGGGCCTGGCGCTGGCGGCGGTGGCCGTCCTGGCCGGGTGCGGCAGCGGGACGGCGGCGGGGTCGGACGCGGCGAAGGCCGGCGCGGCGGCCACGCCCGAGCCGGCCCCGGCGTCCGCTACGGCCGACCCGGCCGGCTCGTCCGTCCCGTCCGCCCCGGTTCCGGTGACCCCGCCGCCGTCCGACCCCTCGGCCACCGCGCCGGACCCGCGGCCGGCGAACCCCGACGCGACCACCAGCACCCCGCACCCGGCCCTGACCCCGACCCCGGCGCCCACGCCCCCGGGCGCCGGCGGCAACGGCATCGCGGTGGGCGAGCCGCCGCCGAACGGGGCCGGAAACGGCTCGCAGGTGCACCCGGCGATGACCTACCGGGTGGACGGCAACCGGCTGACGGTCTGGTTCTACGGCGGGGTCTGCGATCGGTACGCGCTCAAGGCGGACGAGTCCAAGCCGGGCCGGGTGGACGTCCGGGTGACGACGTCGCCGGTGCCGGCCGGACAGGACTGCGTCGCGGTGGCCAAGCGGCAGACGGTGGCGGCCGACCTGAAGCAGCCGTTGCAGGGCCGGGCGGTGACCGACCTGGCGACCGGGCAGGAGGTGCCGCTGGAGGCGGACCCGAAGGTCGGCCCGGACCCGGCGGCCCCGGACATCCCGGGCGCCCCGTGACGCCCTGACCGGCGCCCGGACACGACGAAGGCGGCCCCGGGGATCCGGGGCCGCCTTCGCGTCAGGCCATTAGCTGAACGAGTCGCCGCAGGCGCAGGAGCCGGTGGCGTTCGGGTTGTCGATCGTGAAGCCCTGCTTCTCGATGGTGTCGACGAAGTCGACGGTCGCGCCGCCCAGGTACGGGGCGCTCATCCGGTCGGTGACGACCTTGACGCCACCGAAGTCCTTGACCACATCGCCGTCGAGCGAGCGCTCGTCGAAGAACAGCTGGTAACGCAGGCCGGAGCAGCCGCCGGGCTGGACGGCGACCCGCAGCGCGAGGTCGTCCCGGCCTTCCTGCTCCAGCAGGGCCTTGACCTTGCCCGCGGCGGCATCGGTGAGGAGGATGCCACTCTCGACAGTGGTCTCGTCCTGGACGGTCATCTGCTTTCTCCCGGTCTTGACGACGGTCTACCGCCAGTGCCAACCGACGACCGCCCGGTTTCATTTCCCGGACGGCGTGTTGTTCTCGGAGGCCTCGCGGCGGAGCGTTTCCGTGGGCCGGGCGTGCACCCGCTCCCTCTACGCTCCCCATGCTCGCACACCGGCGCACCCCGGTCACCGCCCGAGCGCACCGATCGGAGTGAACCGGCCACGCGGCGGCGCCCCGGCGGCCAGGATGGTGGGCATGATCCTGCGCCCGGTCCAGGACACCGCCGCCGACGCGGAGGCCGTCCAGCACCTCGCCCGCGCCGCCTCCGGCCCCCCGGCCGCCGCGGACCGGCCGCCGGTCCACCAGCGGGCCCGGACGAGACACCTGGCGCGCACCGATCCGCAGGGCTGCTGGCTGGCCGAACAGGACGGCGAGCCGGTCGGCGCGGTGCTCTCGCTGCGCCGCGAGGGCCTCTGGGTGCTGGCGCTGTTGGCGGTGGCCCCGCAGGCGCAGGGCAAGGGCCTGGGCCGGCTGCTGCTGGAGCGGGCCGCCGCCTACGGGCGCGGCTGCCTGCGCGGGATGCTGCGCGCGCCGTCCTCCCCGGCGGCCGTGCGCCGCTTCCGGCTCGCCGGGTTCACGCTGCACCCGGCGATGCGGCTGACCGGGCGGGTGGACCGGGCCGGACTGGTCGATCCCGGGGACATCCCGGTGCACCCGGGCAACGCCGCCCAGCTCCATCTGCTGGACTCGGTGGACCGGCGGCTGCGCGGCTCGGCGCACGGGCCGGACCACGGGCTGCTGCTGGCGCACTGCGAGGAGTTGCTGATCGCGGACGCGCTGGCCGGCACCGGCTACTGCTACCGGGACGGCGGTGAGGTGCGGCTGCTGGCGGCCACCTCGAAGCGGATCGCCACCCGGCTGCTGCGCGAGGCGCTGGCCCGGGTGCCGGAGGGCGTCGAGGCCCGGGTGGAGTACCTGACCGCGGAGCAGGAGTGGGCGCTGGACGTCGGCCTCGAAGTGGGGCTGACCGCGCGGAGCGGGGGCTTCGTGGGCCTGCGCGGGATGCGCCCGCCGGCGCCGTACGTGCCGGATCCGGCGCTGCTGTGAGGAACGGCGGACCCCCGCCGGGCCGGGGCCGGGCGGGGGTCCGTCGGTGCGGGCGTCGCGCCGCGGTCACGCCATGGTGTCGAGGATCTCCCGGACCATCTCCATGGTGGTGCCCGGGTGCAGGAAGGCGAAGCGGGCGACCGTCTCGCCGTCCCAGCCGGTGGGGGTGACGAAGCCGATCTGGTCCGCGAGCAGCTGCTGCGACCAGCGGTAGTAGTCGTCGTTGGTCCAGCCCTTGCGCTTGAAGCAGACCGCGGAGAGCTGCGGGTCGAACAGCAGCTCCAGGTGGTCGGTGTCGCGGATCAGCCGCGCGGTCTCCCGGGCGAGCGTGAGGCCGGCCTCGATGGCGTCGGTGTACGCCTGGACGCCGTGCACGGCGAGCGAGAACCAGAGCGGCAGGCCGCGGGCGCGCCGGGTCAGGTGGTAGGCGTAGTCGGTGGGGTTCCACTCGTCGCCCTCGGTGTGCAGGACGTCCAGGTAGGAGGCGTCCTGGGTGTGCACGGCGCGGGCGAGCTGGGGGTTGCGGTAGATCAGCGCGGCGCAGTCGAACGGCGCGAAGAGCCACTTGTGCGGGTCGACGACGAAGGAGTCGGCGTGCTCGATGCCGTTGTAGCGCTCCCGGACGGAGGGGGCGAAGAGGCCCGCGCCGCCGTAGGCGCCGTCCACGTGGAACCAGAGCCCGCGCTCGCGGGCGACCTCGGCCAGGCCCTGGAGGTCGTCGACGATGCCCTCGTTGGTGGTGCCGGCGGTGCCGACGACGGCGATCACCGTCTCCGGGTTCGGGTCGGCGGCCAGCGCGGCGCGCAGTGCCTCACCGGTGAAGCGGCGGTCGACGGTCGGCACCTTGAATGCCTCGACGCCGATGATGTTGAAGGTGTTCTTGACCGAGGAGTGCACCTGGTCGGCGACGGCGATCCGCAGCCGGCCCTCCGGGCCGACGCCCATGCGGCGGCGGGCGGTGTCGCGGGCGACCACCAGCGCGGAGAGGTTGCCGGCCGAGCCGCCGGAGACGAAGGTGCCGCCGGCCGAGTCGGGCATGCCCGCGCGGTCCGCTATCAGGCGCAGCACCTGGTTCTCGGCGGCGATCGCGCCGGCCGCCTCCAGCCAGGAGATGCCCTGGAGGGAGGCGCAGGAGACGACCATGTCGAAGAGCAGCGCGGCCTTGGTCGGGGCGCACGGGATGAAGGACAGGTAGCGCGGGCTGTCGGCGGAGATCACCGCGCGGGAGAGCTCGTGGTCGTAGAGCTTGAGCACGTCGGCCGGGTTGTTGCCGTCCTGGTTGAGCAGGCCGGACAGCTGGGCGCGCAGGTGCTCGCCGTCGCCGGGGTGGTCCAGCGGGACGGGGTCGTACTGCAGCCGCTCGCGCATGTAGTCGAAAACCAGGTCGACCAGGTCGCTGTCGGGCCGGTGCATGCGGTCGGGGGCTGCGGACACGGGGGTCCCTCTCGGCTGTGGGGTGTCGGGGAGGGTCCGGGGTGCGGGGGTCGCCACCGCACGGCCGGACGTGATCAGCGTAGGCAGCGAGCGGCCCGCTCCGCGCGTCGGAACGCGGCTGGTCAGGCAGGATTCGGGCGTCTTCGGCGGGCCGCGCGCAGGAATCCTGCGCGGGCCCCTGAGGAGGTCAGCCGATGAGCTGGGAGAGGACCACGGAGGAGCGGCTGCGCTGGACGCCGGGCTCGCGGCGGATCCGCTCGATGACCGCCTCCAGGTGCCGCATGTCGGCGGCCCGCAGGTGGACCAGCGCGTCCGGGTCGCCGGTGACCGTCCAGGCGGCGACCACCTCGGGGAACTGGCGCAGGCTGGCGAGGATCTCCTCGGGGGCGGTCCGCTCGCGGCAGTAGACCTCGACGAAGGCCTCGGTCTGCCAGCCGAGCACCGAGGGGTCCAGCACCACGGTGAAGCCGCGGACCACCCCGCGGGCCCGCAGCCGGTCGATCCGGCGGCGGACGGCGGTCGCGGAGAGGTTCACCTGGAGGCCGATCTCCGCGTAGGAGGCGCGGCCGTCCCCGGCCAGCCGGGCGAGGAGGAGGCGGTCGGTCTCGTCCAGGGAGGCCCCGACCGTCTCGTGCGCTCGGCTGCTGCTCATCGGTGCGGGGCTCCACGGGTCGTGCGGCGTCGGGAACGGCGGCGGCCCGCCGAAACGGTTCGGCACCCATTCTGGCGGATGTCAGGAGTGAGTCCACCGCTGACGGATGACGGAGGCGGGATGTCCGCGCCTCCGCCGGCCGTCGGCGGGCGGTCGGTCCGCGGCCGGCCCGCGGCCGGCCCGGGTCGGTCCGCAGCCGGTGCGGGGTCAGTCCACGAGCAGGACGATCTTGCCCCGGGTCCGGCCCTCCGCGCTGAGCGCCTGCGCCGAGGCGGCCTGGGCGAGCGGGAAGGTGGAGGCGACGGTGACCGTCAGCCGCCCGTCGTCGGCGAGCGCGGCCAGTTCGGCCAGGCCGGCGGCGTCCGGACGGACCCAGACGTAGCGGCCGCCGCGCGCCCGGACCCCGAAGTCGGCGACCGAGGCGATCCGCGCCGGATCCGCGACCAGCCCGGCCGAGACCTCGACGGCCTCGCCGCCGACCAGGTCCACCGCGGCGTCCACGCCCCGCGGGGCGAGCGCCCGGACCCGGTCGGCCAGGCCCTCACCGTGCCGGACCGGCTCGGCGCCCAGCGAGCGCAGGTAGTCGTGGTTGCGCTCGCCGGCGGTGCCGATCACCCGGGCGCCGAAGGCCCTGGCGAGCTGGACGGCCAGGTGGCCGACCCCGCCGGCGGCGGCGTGCACCAGGACGGTGTCCCCCGGGCCCGCGCCCACCGCGCGCAGCGCCTGGAGGGCGGTGAGCCCGGCCAGCGGCAGCCCGCCGGCCTGCGCCCAGTCCAGCGCGGCCGGCTTGCGGGCCAGGGTGCGCACCGGCGCGGCGACCAGCTCGGCGTAGGTGCCGTGCTCGACGGCGTCCTTGCGGACGTAGCCGTAGACCTCGTCGCCCGGGGCGAACTCGGTGACCCCGCCGCCCACCGCGCGGACCACCCCCGCCGCGTCCCAGCCCATCACCAGCGGGAAGTGCGCGTCGAGCAGGCCGTCCAGCCGCCCCTCCCGCACCTTCCAGTCGACCGGGTTCACCCCGGCCGCCCTGACCTGCACCAGGACCGAGTCCGGGCCGACCTTCGGATCGGGCAGGTCGGTGTACTCGACCACGTCGGGGCCGCCGTAGCGGTGGATCGCGATTGCCTTCATGCCACCAGCGAAACCCGGACGGGCCGGGATCTCGATTCGGCCACGCCGCAGGCGCCCGGGAAGGCTCCGAACCGGCGAGCGGTTCTCGTCACATCGACAGGATGGCCATCGTCACTCTGACGCTAACCGGTTATCATAGATTGCGTCAGATAGACGAAAAGGCTGCACCGCTTGATCGGCCGCACAGAAGGGCACCCGCCCGTGACCACCACCATCACCGAGACCTACGGCGTCGACCCCACCCCGACGCCGCTCGCTCTGCTGCTGCTCGGCCGCGAGGCCGACCCGAACAGCGAGCGCGGCGTCGAGTGCCCCGGTGACCTCCCCCCGGCCTCCGACCCGGACCTCGTCGAGCGCGCCCGGGCGGCCAAGGCCGCGCTCGGCGACCGCGTCTTCATCCTGGGCCACCACTACCAGCGCGACGAGGTGATCGAGTTCGCCGACGTCACCGGCGACTCCTTCAAGCTCGCCCGCGACGCGGCGGCCCGCCCGGAGGCCGAGTACATCGTCTTCTGCGGTGTGCACTTCATGGCCGAGTCCGCCGACATCCTCACCGGCGACGCCCAGCGGGTCGTGCTGCCGGACCTCGCGGCCGGCTGTTCGATGGCCGACATGGCCACCGCCGAGCAGGTCGCCGAGTGCTGGGACGTGCTGACCGACGCCGGCATAGCCGACGTCACCGTCCCGGTGTCGTACATGAACTCCTCCGCCGACATCAAGGCCTTCACCGGCCGGCACGGCGGCACCATCTGCACCTCCTCCAACGCCCGGCGGGCGCTGGAGTGGGCCTTCGAGCAGGGCGAGAAGGTCCTCTTCCTGCCCGACCAGCACCTGGGCCGCAACACCGCGGTGCGGGACATGGGCCTCTCGCTGGACGACTGCGTCGTCTACAACCCGCACAAGCCCAACGGCGGCCTGACCGCCGAGCAGCTGCGGGACGCGAAGATGATCCTCTGGCGCGGCCACTGCTCGGTGCACGGCCGGTTCACCCTGGACTCGGTGAACGACGTGCGCGAGCGGATCCCCGGCGTGACCGTCCTGGTGCACCCGGAGTGCCGGCACGAGGTCGTCGCGGCCGCCGACATGGTGGGCTCGACCGAGTACATCATCAAGGCGCTGGACGCCGCCGAGCCCGGCTCCACGTGGGCCATCGGCACCGAGCTGAACCTGGTCCGCCGGCTCGCCAAGGCGCACCCGGACAAGGAGATCGTCTTCCTGGACCGGGCGGTCTGCTTCTGCTCCACCATGAACCGGATCGACCTGCCGCACCTGGTCTGGGCGCTGGAGTCGCTGGTCGAGGGCCGGGTGCCGAACGTGATCACCGTCGACCCGGAGACCGAGAAGTACGCCAAGGCGGCGCTGGACCGGATGCTGGCCCTGCCGTAGCGGTCCCCGCCGCGCGGGCCGCCGCGGCACGGACGAAGGGCGGGCCCCCTCCCGGTGGGAGGGGGCCCGCCCTGTGTCTGGCCGAGACGGCGGCTACTCGGGAACGCCCGGGATGAGGCCGTCGCCCTCGGCCCGCAGCAGTTCGCGGACCTGGTCGATGGTGGCCTCGGCGTCGGGCAGGATCAGGTCGGACGGCTCCAGGGAGTCGACCGGCAGCGGGGTGCCGAAGGACTTCACGGCCCCCAACAGCTCGCCGAGCGCGCGGCGGAAGTGTTCCTCGTCCCCCGAATCCAGTGCGGTGAGGAGCTCCTCGTCGAGCTCGTTGAGCCGGTTGAGGTGGGACTCCCCCACCTCGAACTGCCCCTCACCCATGACCCTCATGATCATGCCGTGCGTCTCCCTGTTCCTCGGGATGTCCCGGACGTACTCCGGGGCGGAGCTCAGATCACTTGTTGTAGTTGATCCGCGGGGTGTCCTGCTGCTGCTGGGGCGCGGTGTCCTGCGGACGGCCCTGCTCGATCGCCTGCGGACCGGAGGCCGGGGAGCCGCCGGTCAGCTCGGCCTTCATCCGGGCCAGCTCCAGCTCGACGTCGGAGCCGCCGGCCACCCGCTCCAGCTCGGCCTCGATGTCGTCCTTGCGGCCGAGACCGCTGGCGTCGTCGAGCGCGCCGGAGGCCAGCAGCTCGTCGATCGCACCGGCCCTGGCCTGCATCTGCGCGGTCTTGTCCTCGGCCCGCTGGATCGCGAGGCCGACGTCGCCCATCTCCTCCGAGATGCCGGAGAAGGACTCGGCGATCCGGGTCTGCGCCTGGGCCGCGGTGTAGGTGGCCTTGATGGTCTCCTTCTTGGTGCGGAAGGCGTCGACCTTGGCCTGAAGGCGCTGGGAGGCGAGCGTGAGCTTCTCCTCCTCGGCCTGGAGCTGCTGGTACTGCACCTGCAGGTCGTTGATCTGGGACTGCATGTTCGCCTTGCGGGTCAGGGCCTCGCGGGCGAGGTCCTCCCGGCCGAGCGAGAGCGCCTTGCGGCCCTGGTCCTCGTACTTCGACGACTGCTGCTGCAGCTGGGTCAGCTGGAGCTCCAGGCGCTTGCGCGAGGTGGCCACGTCCGCGACGCCGCGACGCACCTTCTGCAGCAGCTCCAACTGCTTCTGGTACGAATAATCCAGCGTCTCGCGCGGGTCTTCCGCCCGGTCCAGGGCCTTGTTCGCCTTGGAGCGGAAGATCAGCCCCATACGCTTCATGATTCCGTCGCTCATGGGCCTGGGTGCCCCCTTCTCCGGCCTGCGGTCTCTATCTCGTTACCAGACACGACGAGTGTATGTGCAGCGAGCCCGTCGCCGCAGTGCACCTGCCTGCAACAAGCCTGCTACAGGTCGGTCCCGCAAAGCCTCCTCCGCGGGGTGGATCCCGCCCTCGTTCCACCCGCCGCTCAGCGGAGTGATCCCCTACGGGGAACCCCTGGGAAACCCGGGAGCGTGGTCCCGGGACGCGATCGATATGCGTTTGGTTCCCGGGCGACCGGAGGAAGCCGCCCCGCACCCCGTACGCTGGTGGTGTGTTCCGACGCCGTTCAGATGATGCCGCTGCCTCCGCCGCCGTGCTGGAGAAGCAGGACGAGACGACCCAGCCCCGCGACCCGCAGGCGAAGAAGGGCCGGCCCACGCCCAAGCGCAGTGAGTCCGAGGCCCACCGGCGGACCCGGGTGAGCGTGCCCAAGGACCGCAAGGAGGCCTCCCGCCAGGCCCGCGAGCGGATGCGGGCCGAGCGCGAGAAGCAGCGCACCGCGCTGCTGGAGGGCGACGAGCGCCACCTTCCGGCCCGCGACAAGGGCCCCGTGCGCAAGTTCACCCGCGACTACGTCGACGCCCGCTGGTCGCTGGCCGAGTTCTTCCTGCCGGCCGCGGTGCTCATCCTGGTGCTCAGCATCGTCAAGGTGCCGGCCCTCCAGCTGCTCTCCACGCTGCTGTTCCTGCTCTTCTTCGTCCTGGTGGTCCTGGACTTCGTCCGGCTCGGCTTCGGCCTGCGCAAGCAGCTCACCGAGCGCTTCGCCGGGGAGAACACCCGCGGCGCGGTCGCCTACGGCCTGATGCGCATCCTGCAGATGCGCCGGCTGCGACTGCCCAAGCCGCAGGTGCGGCGCGGGGAGAAGCCCTGACCGCCGAACCGGTGGACTCCGGCTGGGCCCCTCCCGTCTGGGACGGGCCCGGCCTGTACGCGCTCCCCGGCCAGGGCGGCGGCGGCCACGACCGGGCCGCCCAGGAGCGCGGCGGGTACGGGCTGACCGGGTACGAGCGGCGGCTGCCCTCGCGCAGCGGCTCCTTCGCCGGCGCCGGCGCGTCCCCCGGGCGGGCCGGCTCGCTGCGCAACCTGGTCCGGCAGGAGATGGTCGCCCGGCAGCTCGCCGAGCAGCTCGCCGGCCGCGACGCGCAGCGCGTCCTGGACATCGGCTGCGGCCAGGGCACCCAGGCGCTGCGGCTGGCCCGGGCCGGCCACTACGTCACCGGCATCGACTCCGACCCGGCCGCGCTCGGCGCCGCCCAGGAGGCCCTCGCCGAGGAGCCCGGGGCGGTGCGGGAGCGGGTCCAGCTGCTGATCGGCGACGGGCACCAGTGCGGGCGCTGGTTCGGGGCGCGCAGCTTCGACGTCGTGCTCTGCCACGGCGTGCTGATGTACCTGCCGGACCCCGATCCGATGATCGCCTCGCTGGCCCGGCTGCTCGCCCCCGCCGGGCTGCTCTCACTGGTGGTGCGCAACCGCGACGCGCTCGCCCTGCGGCCCGCCGCCGCCGGCGACTGGCGGGCCGCCCTGGAGGCCTTCGAGAGCGACCGGTACTACAACCGGCTCGGGCTGGCGGCCCGCGCCGACCGGATCGCCGACCTCGCCGTCACTCTCTCCGAGGTGTCCGTGCCGCTGCGGCACTGGTACGGCGTGCGGGTCTTCACCGACCACGCCCCCGACGACGCGCCCCCGGTCGACGGCCGGCAGCTCGCCCAGCTGCTGGAGGCCGAGGAGCGGGCCGGGCGCACCGACCCGTACCGGCAGGTCGCCGCGCTGCTGCACGTCGTCGGGATGAAGTAGCCCCGGAGCCGGCCCGGCCCCGGGGCCACCGCCCGGCGGCTCAGTCCTCGTGCAGGCTCATCGTGTAGACCTCGCGGCCGTCGTCCAGCAGCACGGCGCGGTCCACGCCGTCCTCGACGAGCTGCTTCCAGTTCTCCCCGACCCAGGTCTCCGCGTCCCCCTGGCCGGCGAACTCCTCCACCTGGCCGTTGTCCGGGGCCACCACGGTGCCGTCCGCCTTCTCGTACCGCCACGTCCAGACCATGCCCGGCTCCTCCCGCCGACGAACAGCGATGCGCTGTGTGCGCACCCTAAGCCCTCAGGTTGCCCGGCCCGATCTTCGGTATGCGCGGTGCGCGAGGATGGGGGGCATGACAGCTGACGCCCCGCTCCCCCGCACCCTCCTCCTCGGCGGCGCCCGGTCCGGCAAGTCCACCAGGGCCGAGCAGCTGCTCGCCCGCCACGAGGACGTGCTGTACGTCGCCACCGGCGGCACCCGGGACGGCGACGCCGAGTGGGCGCAGCGGGTCGCGCTGCACCGGGAGCGGCGCCCGGCGAGCTGGCGCACCGCCGAGACCTGCGACCTGGAGACCGTCCTCGGCGACCCCGCCGACCCGGCGCCGGTGCTGGTCGACTGCCTGGCGCTGTGGCTCACCGCGGTGATGGACGAGTGCGGCGCCTGGGACGACGCGGTCTGGGCGGACGGCGGCGAGGCCGCGGTGCAGCGGCGCTGCGCGGCGCTGGCGGCGGCCTGGGCCGACACCCGGCGGCAGGCGGTGGCGGTCAGCAACGAGGTCGGCATGGGCGTCGTCCCGGCCACCGCGGCCGGCCGCCGGTTCCGCGACACCCTCGGCCGGCTCAACATGGCGGTCGCCGACGCCTCCGAGCGGGTGCTGCTGGTGGTGGCCGGGCAGGTTCTCACGGTCAAGCCCGCCGTCGGCTGAACAGCCCGATCGGCCCTTCTCCCTTTCGGCACCGGCGCACCCCTCCGGTTGAACACCCGCGGCGTGTAGCCTTCCGGACGATGGACACGACCGTGGATCTCGATACGTTCTCCTCGCTCGTCGAGCGCCCCGACGAGAGCGCCCGGCGCGCCGCCGAGGAGCGGTGGCAGGAGCTGGACCGGCCTCGCAACGGCCTCGGCAGGCTGGAGGAGCTGGGCGCCTGGCTGTCGTCCGTGCAGGGGCGTTCGCCGGTGCGGCCGCTGTCGGCGCCCAAGGTGGTGCTGTTCGCCGCCGACCACGGGGTGGCCCGCCTCGGGGTGTCCCGGCTGCCCGCGCAGGACGGCACGGCGGCACGGGTGCGGGCGGTGCTCGACGGCACCGCTCCGGTCGCGCTGCTGGCCCGGCGCTTCGGCGCCGGGGTGCGGGTGGTGGACGTGGGGGTCGACGCCGACGCCGACGGGTTCCCCGGCGAGGTGACCGAGCACCGGGTGCGGCGCGGCTCCGGACGGATCGACGTCGAGGACGCGCTGAGCCCCGAGGAGACCGCCAAGGCCTTCCGGGCCGGCATGGCGGTGGCCGACGAGGAGGCCGACGCCGGGACCGACCTGGTGGTGCTGGGCGACCTCGGGGTCGGCTCCACCACCGTGGCCGCGGTGCTGGTCGGCGCGCTCTGCGGCACGGACGCGGCGGCGGTCACCGGACGCGGCTCGGGCATCGACGACCGGGTGTGGATGGTCAAGTGCGCGACGGTGCGGGACTCGCTGCGGCGGGCCCGGCCGGTGCTGGGCGACCAGCTGGCGCTGCTCGGGGCCACCGGCGGGGCGGACTTCGCGGCGATCACCGGCTTCCTGCTGCAGGCCGCGGTCCGCAAGCTGCCGGTGGTGCTGGACGGCGTGGTCTCGGCGGCCTGCGCGCTGGTCGCGCAGCGGATCGCGTTCCGGGCGCCGGAGTGGTGGCGCGCCGGGCAGACCAGCGGTGAGCCGGCGCAGGCGAAGGCGTACGACCGGCTGACCCTGACGCCGCTGCAGGAGCAGGGGATCACCATGGGCGAGGGGGTCGGCGCGCTGATGGCGCTGCCGCTGCTCCAGGCCGCGGCGGACACGCTGGCCGAGGAGGTGCCGGAGCCCCTCGCCCCGGCGGCGCCCCGGCAGCCGGCGCGGCTGCCGACCGCGGCGGAGCTGCTGGGGAAGCTGTAGGAGGAGGAATGGGGCCCGGACCCGTCGGTGACGACGGGTCCGGGCCCTTCGGCTGTGCGCGGGCTCCCCGCGCGCTGAGTGGGCTGTGGGTGGTCGGTGTGCGGGACGGGGCGCGGTTCGCGTTCGGGACCCTGTCGGTGGTGCCGGTGCGGGTGCGGCGGTGGGACCGGGAGGCCGGCGGGCGGGCGATGGTGCTCGCGCCGGTGGTCGGGGTCGTGCTGGGGGCGGTCGCGGCGGGTGCCGGGGCGCTGGCCGCCTGGCGCGCGGGCGGACTGCTCGGGGCGGTGGCGGCGGTCGGGGTGCTCGCGGTGCTCACCCGGGGGCTGCACCTGGACGGGCTCGCGGACGTCGCGGACGGCCTGGGCAGCGGGAAGCCCGCCGAGGACGCGCTGCGGATCATGAAGCAGTCGGACATCGGCCCGTTCGGGGTGCTCACCCTCGTCCTCGTGCTGCTGGCCCAGGTCGCCGCGCTGGCCGGACAGTTCGCCGCCTCCCCGCTGCGCGGTGCGCTGGCGGTGCTCGCGGCGGCGGTGGCCGCGCGGTGCGCGCTCGCCTGGGGGTGCCTGCGATCGGTGCCGGCGGCCCGGCCGGGCGGGCTGGGCGCGATGGTGGCGAGCACGGTGGCGCCGGGCGCGGCCGTCGCCTCGACGGGTGCCGCCGCGGCCCTGCTCGCCCTCGCCGGACTCGCTGACGGCTCCTCAGCCCTGCTGCTCCCCGCGGCCGTTGTGCTGGGGGCGGGCGGATCCTGGCTGCTGCTGCGGCGCTGTGTACGGCGGTTCGGCGGGGTCACCGGGGACGTGCTCGGCGCGATGGCGGAGACCGCCGCGACCGGGACGCTGCTGGCACTCGCGCTGCTGCGCTGAGGAGGACGCCAAAGCCCCTGCACCGAAAGGCGGTACACCGGGCGGCGCGTGATCCCACCATGCGGACTACCATGCGGGGAGCACCGCAGCCCTGCACCGCCGCAGGTCCTGCCCGTCCGGCGCACGTTGAGGCGCCGGGGCCTCTGGTGTGCGCGACCGCCGCGGCGGTGGGCGCGCGCAGCCAGGGGCCCCGGGTCCGGCGGACACCGGCCGGTCGGCCTGGCCGGCGATCCGGGCTGCGCCGGTGCGGCACACGCGCCGCGACCGGTCGTGGACCGCGAAAGAACAGGACGTTTTACGTGACTGCATTGTCTGTGAGCACCTCCGCCGCCGCCTCGCTGCGCGCGGACGCCCTGGTGATCGGCGTGGCGAAGGGCCCCAAGGGCATCGTGCTGGCCCCCGGTGCCGAGGCCGTGGCCGAGGCGTTCGAGGGCAAGCTGGCCGAGGTTCTCGGCACGCTGGGCGCCGCCGGCGCCGAGGGCGAGACCGTCAAGGTCCCCGCCCCGGCCGGCCTGAAGGCCGCGCTCGTGCTCGCGGTCGGTCTCGGCGACGCCGCCGAGGGCGGGTACGAGCTGGAGGCCCTGCGCCGCGCCGCCGGCGTCGCCGCCCGCACCCTGGCCGGCGCCAAGAAGGTCGCGCTGGCCCTGCCGGCCGAGTCGGCCGACGAGATCGAGGCGGTCGCGCTGGGCGCCCTGCTCGGCACCTACGCGTTCGGCACCTACAAGAGCAACGGCAACGGCGGCAAGGAGCCGGTCGGCGAGCTGGTGCTGCTGTCGACCCGCAAGGGCAGCAAGGACGCCAAGGCCGCCGTCGAGCGCGCCCTGGTCGTCGGCGAGGAGATGAACCGCGCCCGCGACCTGGTCAACACCGCCCCGAACGACCTGAACCCGAAGTCCTTCGCCGCGATCGCCCAGGCCGCCGCCAAGGAGCACGGCCTCAAGATCGAGGTGCTGGACGAGAAGGCGCTGCTCAAGGGCGGCTTCGGCGGCCTGCTCGGCGTCGGCAACGGCTCGGTCAACCCGCCGCGCCTGGTGAAGGTGGCCTACACCCACCCGAAGGCCAAGGCCAGCCTGGCGTTCGTCGGCAAGGGCATCACCTACGACTCGGGCGGCATCTCCCTGAAGCCGGCCGGCCACAACGAGACCATGAAGTGCGACATGGCCGGCGCCGCCGCGGTGTTCGCCGCCGTGGTCTCCGCCAAGCGCCTCGGCCTGCAGGTCAACGTCACCGCCTGGCTGGCGCTGGCGGAGAACATGCCGTCCGGCTCGGCCACCCGCCCGGGCGACGTGCTGCGGATGTACGGCGGCAAGACCGTCGAGGTGCTGAACACCGACGCCGAGGGCCGCCTGGTGCTGGCCGACGCCATCGTGCGGGCCGGCGAGGAGAAGCCGGACGTGATCGTCGACGTCGCCACCCTGACCGGCGCGATGATGATGGCGCTGGGCAGCCGCACCTTCGGCGTGATGGCCAACGCCGACGAGCTGCGCGACACCCTGCACGCGGCCGCCGGCGAGGTGGGCGAGCAGTCCTGGCCGATGCCGCTGCCGGCCGAGCTGCGCAAGGGCATGACCGAGTCGACCGTCGCCGACCTGGCCAACATGGGCGAGCGGATGGGCGGCGGTCTGGTGGCCGGCCTGTTCCTCAAGGAGTTCGTGGCCGAGGGCATCGACTGGGCGCACCTGGACATCGCCGGCCCGGCGTTCCACGAGGGCGCGCCGTTCGGCTACACCCCCAAGGGCGGCACCGCCTCCGCGGTGCGCACCCTGGTCCGCTTCGCCGAGCAGAAGGCGGCGGGCGGCAAGGCCTGACGGCCGGTACGACCGAAGGACGGGGTCCGGTGCGCACGCGCCGGACCCCGTCCGGCTTCCCGGGGCGGCTCCCCCGGGGCGGGTTACCTGCGGGTAGGGGACGCACGGCACCGTCGCACCCCTGTTCGCTGCGGGCGAAACTTTGTTCCGCAGTGCGGAACCGGGGGCGCCGCGAGCGCCGCCCATCCCCGCCCCGCCTCCCGTCAACCCCGCTGTGAGCTGCGACGATGCCCTTCCGTTCGGGGTGTTCCCACCCCTGCGACCGCCCTCCGGGACACCCCTGGGGTGGACCCGGACATCAGCCGCCGCGAACAAGTGCGAAGATGTATTTCCGGCACGACTGGGCGCCTCACGAAGGCTTCCGACCCACCGGACCGCGACCGGCCCGGCGATCCACACCCCTTGCTTGGAGGACGTGACGTGGCGAACGACGCCAGCACCGTTTTCGACGTAGTCATTCTCGGAGGCGGAAGCGGCGGTTACGCCGCGGCGCTCCGCGGCGCCCAGCTGGGCCTGAGCGTCGCCCTGGTCGAGAAGGGTGAGCTGGGCGGTACCTGCCTGCACCGCGGCTGCATCCCGACCAAGGCCCTGCTGCACGCGGCCGAGATCGCCGACGAGACGAAGGAGGCCGCCGAGTTCGGCGTGCTGGCCACCTTCCAGGGCATCGACATCAACGGCGTCCACAAGTACAAGGACGACGTCATCGCCGGCCTGTACAAGGGCCTGCAGGGCCTGGTGGCGTCCCGCAAGGTCACCTTCATCCAGGGCGAGGGCAAGCTCTCCTCGCAGACCTCGGTGGACGTCAACGGCCAGCGCATCGAGGGCCGCCACATCGTCCTCGCGACCGGCTCCGTGCCGCGCTCGATCCCGGGCCTGGAGATCGACGGCAACCGCGTCATCTCCTCGGACCACGCCCTCAAGCTCGACCGCATCCCGAAGTCGGCCGTCATCCTCGGCGGCGGCGTGATCGGTGTCGAGTTCGCCTCGGTCTGGAAGTCGTTCGGCGTCGAGGTCACGATCGTCGAGGCCCTGCCGCACCTGGTCCCGCTGGAGGACGAGAACTCCTCCAAGCTGCTGGAGCGCGCCTTCCGCAAGCGCGGCATCAAGTTCGAGCTGAAGGCCCGCTTCTCGGGCGTCGAGTACACCGAGACCGGTGTGCGCGTCTCCACCGAGAACGGCAAGCAGATCGACGCCGACCTGCTGCTCGTCGCCATCGGCCGCGGCCCGGTCTCGGCCGGCCTCGGCTACGAGGAGAACGGTGTCGCGATGGACCGCGGCTACGTCCTCGTCGACGAGTACATGCGCACCAACGTGCCGACCATCTCGGCCGTCGGCGACCTCGCCCCGACCCTGCAGCTGGCGCACGTCGGCTTCGCCGAGGGCATCCTGGTCGCCGAGCGCCTGGCCGGCCTCAAGCCGGTGCCGATCGACTACGACGGCGTCCCGCGCGTGACCTACTCCAACCCCGAGGTGGCCTCCGTCGGCATCTCCGAGGCCAAGGCCGTCGAGCTGTACGGCAAGGAGAAGGTCGTCACCCTCAAGTACAACCTGGCCGGCAACGGCAAGAGCAAGATCCTGAAGACCGCCGGCGAGATCAAGCTCGTCCAGGTCAAGGACGGCGCCGTGGTCGGCGTCCACATGGTCGGCGCCCGCATGGGCGAGCAGGTCGGCGAGGCTCAGCTGATCTACAACTGGGAGGCCCTGCCGGCCGAGGTCGCGCAGCTCATCCACGCGCACCCGACCCAGTCCGAGGCCCTCGGCGAGGCGCACCTGGCGCTGGCCGGCAAGCCGCTGCACGCGCACGACTGATCGCGCCCCCACACCCCCCATTCCAGTTCGCAAGACTTGATAGGAGTCGCTGAAACCATGGCGGTCTCAGTAACACTGCCCGCGCTGGGCGAGAGCGTTTCCGAGGGCACCGTCACCCGTTGGCTGAAGGCCGAGGGTGAGCGCGTGGAGGTCGACGAGCCGCTGCTCGAGGTCTCCACCGACAAGGTCGACACCGAGATCCCGGCCCCGGCCTCCGGCATTCTGGCCTCGATCAAGGTCGGCGAGGACGAGACCGTCGAGGTCGGCGCCGAGCTGGCGATCATCGACGACGGCTCGGGCGCCCCGGTCGCCGCGCCGGCCCCGGTCGCCGAGGCCGCTCCGGCCGCTCCGGCCCCGGTCGCGGAGGCTCCGGCCGCCGCTCCGGCCCCGGTCGCCGAGGCCCCGGCCGCCCCCGCCGCGGCTCCGGCC
>NZ_JBHVIV010000066.1:0-40085 GCF_042799475.1 Kitasatospora sp. NPDC057692
CTCCGGGCCCGGCCGGGCCCGGAGGCTCCCCGGGTCAGCCGGCCGGGCCCGGGTCAGGGCCCGGGTCAGGGCTGGGTGCTCCCGCTGCTGCCCTCCAGGACGAGCAGGAGGCGGCCGAGGCCCCGGGACAGCTCCTCGCGCTCGGCGGCGCCCAGGCCGGCGAGCAGGGTCCGGTCGTGGGCGAGGAGGTCGGGGTAGAGCCGGTCGATCAACTCGGTCCCCTCGGCGGTGAGCGAGAGGTGGAAGACGCGGCGGTCGCGCTGGTCGGTGCGGCGGGCGACCAGGCCGCGTTCCTCCAGCTGCCGCAGGCGCTTGGTGACCGCGGCGCCCGAGGCGAAGGTCTCCCGGGCGAGCTGGGAGGGCGTCAGCTCGTGGCCGGTGCGGCGCAGGGCGGCGAGGACGTCGAACTCGGGGCGGGTGAGGCCGGCGTGGGGGAGCGGGCCGGTCCTGCCCTGCTGCAGTAGCGCGGCGATGCGGCTGATCCGGCCGAGGATCGCGATCGGTTCGGGATCCAGGTCGGGGAATGCCTGCTGCCACTGCCGCAGCACGCCCGCGACGGCGTCCTCCACGTTCGGTGTTCCTCTCTGCCGTGCCGGTCGGACCTCGATCCTAGGGGCAGGTCGGAGCGGGTCCGGCGCCGCCGTGATGGTGGCCGCCGTGACCGGTGCGGTGGTCGCTCCGGTGGCCGAGCAGGGTGGCGAGGTGCCGGTGGCCATCCTGCTCGGCCTCGGTGATCCGGGTCCCGGGCAGTGCCGGCCGGCGCCATTCGCCGGCGGCGACGTCGGTGGCCTCCCGCAGGTCCACCAGCGCGTGGGAGAGCCTGGCGCGGGCCGTGGCGGCGGCGGCCGTGGCGTGCGAGGTGGTGGTGCGGGCCGCCTCGGTGGCCGTGTGGACCGCGGCCAGGGCGTGGTCCAGCCGGGTCGCGGTGCGGCGGTTGGTGACCAGGAGGCAGGCGGCGAGGCCGGTCAGGGCGCCGAGGCAGGTGTCCAGCCAGCGGTCGGTGACCATGGCGCGGGCGGGCTGGTAGTGGCCGAACTCGGTCATCATCAGGGCGAGCGGCGTCACGAAGGTGGTCGCCAGCCAGTAGTTGCGGGTGATGGTCGCCTCGGCCGCGAAGTGGCCGACCAGGGCCAGCAGGACCAGGGCAAGCTGCCCGGAGCGGGAGACCGGCAGCAGGGCGGTGAACAGGAGCAGCCCGAGCAGGTTCCCGAGGACCCGCTGGACCGCGCGCTGCCAGGACAGGGCGGCACTGGCCTGGAAGACCGAGGCGGCGGTGATCACCGCCCAGCCCGGGCGGCCGACCCCGAGCGCCGTCGACGCCCACCCGGCGGCGGTGCAGCCGAGCGCGACCCGCAGCCCGATCGGCAGCAGGGCCGAGCCGGGGCGCAGGGAGTGCCACCGGGGCGGCGGCGGGGCGGCGATCGGGGCCCCGTCCGCCGTGGCGGCCAGTTCGGCGGCCTCGGCGGCGGTGAGCTCGACGGCGGGCAGTGGCCGGTTGCGGCGCAGGTCGCGGGCCCACTGCCGGTACAGCGCCGAGGTGGCGGGGTCAGGGAGCGGGTGGGTGGCGGCCAGCGCGGACTCGGCGCGGACGAGCAGGCGCTCCAGGGCGGCCGCGGCGTGACGGCGTGGTGTGCCGCCGGTGGCCGCCGAGGTGGCGGTGAGGGCGGGGCGGGCGGCGTTGACGGCGGCGGCGAGCGCCGTGCGCGCGGCGGGCGCGGCGGGCCGTCGGGCGGGTTCGTCGGCCAGGAGGCGGGCGGCGGCGTCGAGGGCGCGCGCGGTGAGGATCCGCTCGGGGCCGAGCGGCCGGACCAGGGCCGGGGCCATGCAGACCAGCCAGGCCGCGGTGGCACCCAGTGCGGTGAGGGCCAGGTGTGCGGGCAGGTCGGCGAGGCGCTGCGGCGTGAACGCGCAGGTGGTGCTGGTGAAGGTGACGATCAGGGCGCCGGGCGGGCCGATCCGGGCCGCCTCGCAGACGAGCTTGTGGAGCGCGGCGAGGACGGCGCTGACCACGACCAGGACGGCGACGGAGTGGGTGAGCGCGGCGGCGGTGAGCGCGGCGGCCGTGCTGAGCAGGGTGCCGCCGGCCACCCCGGCGAGGGTGCGGGCCCGGGCGGGGTACGGGAGCCCGTGGCCGTACAGGGCGCACAGGGCGCCGGCCGTCGTGTAGAGGGCCAGGTCGAGCCGGCCGAGCGCGAGCAGGGTGAGGTTCACAGCGCCGGCCGTGATGACCACGCTGACGGCGGGCTTGCGCCAGATGTCCACGGGCGCCCCCAGCCGGAGCACCTGGCGCGGCGACGGCAGGGGAAGACGGCGCACGCGTGGGACGGCCAAGGGCCGCGGTTCGGTCATACGGGAAGGTTAGCAACTAATTTACTTGTGAAACATATCCCCTCAGGGGTCGATTGGCTCTCGGATCCGGCCCTCGGGCTCAGGCGGGCGGTGTCGGGGAGTCGCCGCGTCGGGCGGCCATGGCGTTCAGCAGGGCGGCGCCCCGCTCGGCGTCGTCCACGCTCACCGCGAAGTCCGCGCCCTCGCGAGGGCGGATCACCAGGCACTCGCTGCGGCGCAGCATCACCGTGGTGCCCAGGCCGCTCAGTCGGTAGCCCCAGCCGCCCACCTGGGCCGGCGTGCGCTGTTCGGCCCGGGCCGAGGCGATCTGCTCCGGCGCCCAGTGCCGGGAGGGCCGGCCGAACGGGCCGAACGCCACGGTCAGGCCCTGCTCGGTGACCCGCGCCTGCACCGATGAACACGCGCCCCCCGCCACCGCGACGACCGCCAGTGGCGCGGCGGCCGCCCAGGCCGGACCGCCCAGCCCGGCGAACCCGGCCAGCGCGGATCCCGCCGCGCCCAGTCCCGTCACCGAGGCCAGTAGGCCGAGCCAGGGGTTGGCCGCCCGGGACAGCCAGACAGCGCGTCGGCCGTCCGAGAGTTCGAGCCGCGGTCCGTCGGCGGCCGTCACCGGGCGCGGCCCCGGGCCGCCGCGCCGGGCCAGCCGCCACGCCGCCAGGCCCGCACCGGCCGCCACCGCCAGGACCAGCGCCACCTCGGCGCCCAGCGGCCGGGCCTCCGGCCAGCTCCGGCGGTCGAGATTGGCCGAGACGATCGAGATCTGGATGCCCGTCAGCAGCGCACCCCAGAAGGCGAGTCCGGCGGCCGCCCAGAGTCGCGCCTCCTCCCCGCCGAGTCGGCGGGCGACGGCACCCGCGGCGACCGCGACCGCCCAGGCTCCGGCGGGGAGGAGCGCCGCGGCCGTCAGCGACATCGATCCGTCCGGGTGCGCCCCGCTCCAGTGCGTGGCCACGGGATCCGGCAGCCGGCCCCGCGCCGCCCACGGCAGCGCGAGCAGCAGTACGAGCACCCCGGACGCTCCGGCGGCCCGCACCGCCGTCGCCCTGCCGCGCCGTCCGTCCCGCCGCACACCCTCGCTCACTCCAGCCCCCTGATCATCTCGACGAGTTCCTCCCGGCCGAATCCCGCGTGCGCCGCGTCCGCGACCAGCCGGCGTACCGCGTCCAGCAGTTCGGCCCGCCGGTCGGCGCCCTGCGCGACGGTGACACCGCGCCCGCGCCGGAACTCCAGCACCCCTTCGTCACGCAGCGCCCGTAGTGCCCGCAGCACCGTGTTCGCGTTCACCCCGAGTGCCGCCGCCAACTCCCGCGCGGGCGGCAGTCGTTCCCCGGGTGGGCACTCGCCTTCCCCGACGGCCCGCCGGATCGCCGCCGCGACCTGCTCGTGCAACGGCAGGGTGTCCCCGACCTCCAGCTTCAGCAACATGGTGCTAGTGACAGTAGCACCATATTCCCGCCCGGCCGGGGGAGGACGACCCCTCCGAAGTCGGTGGCCGGGGCGGGATGACGGACTGGTCCCGACTCACCCATGCCTACGGCCCCGCCGACGACATCCCGGACCTGCTGGACCGGCTCGTCTCGGCCCCGACCGCCGACCTCTGGAGCGACCTGTGGTCGGCGCTCCGGCACCAGGGCACCGTGTACCCGGCGAGCTTCGCGGCGCTGCCCTGGCTGGCCGGAAGGGCCGGCTGCGGGGACCAGGAGCAGGAGGTCAACGCCCTGCTCCTGGCCGGCGCGATCCTGGCCGGGGCCGGACCGTCCGACGGGGCGGGCGAGGTCCGCGCGCGGTTCGCGGCGGAGACCGCAACCCTGCTGGCGGCGGTGAACCGGCGGCTCCGGACCTGCCAGGATCCCACCGACTACGTCCACCTCCTGGAAGCCATGCTGGGCTTCGAGGGCGTCCCCGGCTGGAGCGAGGAGCTGGCCTGGGGGATCGTCAACGAGGAGTACCAGATCGCCTGCCCGGACTGCGGGACCGATCTGTACATCGTCCTCGGCGAGCGCGGGTTCTTCTCGGCCGCCGAGGACTACGCGCTCGCGGAGGAGGAGGTCGAGACCCGTCCGCTGCGCCCTGCGGCCCCCGGCGACCTCGACGGCATCGGCCGACGCCTCCACGGTCTCGCGCTCGCCGACGGCCGGCCCGAGGTCGCCGGTGTGCTGACGTACGTCTTCGGTCATGCGGTCTGTCCCGTCTGTGAGGTCGGCTTCGCGGTCGCCGACGGGATCGCCGCCGACTGGTGACGGCGGTGGTCGGAGACGGCGGTGCCCGGTGACGGCGGTGGCGGCCCCGGGCGGCGCGCCCGGCTGATCAGGCACGGAGCGCGCGGCGGGCGGAGGTGGTGAGGAGGGCGGTGGCGAGGAGGACGAGGGTCAGGGCGGTGACCAGGACCGGGGAGGGGCCCGCGGGGTGGCCGGCACGGCGGACGGTGCCCATGAAGTCGAGAGCGGCGACCTGGTTCACCGCCAGGTACCAGAGCGGTAGGTAGAGGGCCTGGAAGAGGCGGTGGGTGCGGGAGAGGGTGCCGAGGGCGAGGGCCAGCGACGGGACGAACAGGGCTCCGGCCGACCAGGCGGCCACGCCGGCGGTGTCCCCGGCCGCCGCGAGGCGGACCAGGACGCCCGCGCCGACCAGGGCGGTGAGCAGGACGCCGGCGGCCCATTCCGCGAGCAGCCGGGCGCGGGCGGCCGGGTAGGCGCCGAGCAGGGACTCCAGACCGTACTCGGCCGAGCGGCTGCCGAGGCGGGACCAGAGTAGGACCGGCCAGATCCAGGCGGCGGGCAGCACCGCGCCCACGCCGGTGTCCGACGGGACGGCGAGCCCGGCCGCGACCAGGCCGACGGCGGCGAGCCACCACCAGCGCGAGGCGTCGGCGAACAGCATCCGGGCCTCCCCGCGCAGCAGCCGGCCGAAGCCGAAGCCGAACCCGAACCCGGAACCGGAATCAGGACCGGAACCGGACCCGGACCCGAAGCCGAAGCCGAAGCCGAAGCCCGTCCCGGTCCTGGCCGGGACCGTGGTGGGAAGGGCGGGCAGGGTGAGCGGGAGGACCGGGGGAGCGGCCGGAGCCGACCCCGTCCCGCCACCGCCCGCGAGCGGCCGCCGCTCGGCGGAGGTGCCGCGCGCCGGGTCGAAGCGGGAGAACCAGAGTGCGGGCAGCGCGGCGACCGCCACCGCGAGCAGTACCAGCAGCAGCCGCTGGACGAGGAAGCCGCCGTCCAGGCCCGCGCCGTCCCACCGGAACGGCTCCAGCGGGGTGTCCACCTCGGTCAGACCGAGGCTGAACTCGTCGCCGCCGAGGTCGACGCCACGCGCGGCCAGCCCGTCGCTCAGCGAGTCGGCCACCGGCCCGAGGCCCAGCCCGCCGAGCGGCGCGCCGCGCCGCTCCCCGGCGACCAGCAGGAGCGGGGCGAAGGCGAACCAGACGATGTTGCCCAGGCCGCCGCGCAGCAGCGGCACCGTCTCGAACAGGACGGCGAGCGCCGCCGTCGCCACCAGCAGCGGCAGCGTCAGCACCAGGAAGGGCGTCAGCAGGGCGACCGGGTCGAGGGAGCGGTCCTCGCCCCGGACCAGCTGCAGGGCGGGCGCGGTGAGCGCGAGCACGCCCAGCATCGAGGCGAGGACCAGCAGGTTGCCGAGGAACTTCGCGAGCAGCAGCTCGACGGTCCGCAGCGGCGTCGCGGCGAGGAGCTGGCCGACGCCGGTCTCCTCGTCGCGTCCCAGTCCCTTGCGGACCACGTAGAACCCGCCGAGGGTGAGCCAGAGCGCGCCGGCCAGGGCGGTCGCGGTGCCGACGTACGCGCTGTTGTACTCGCCCCGGTAGCGGCCCAGCGCGAGGACCGCCCAGTGCCCGTCGGCCGGTGGGACGGCGAGCAGGCCGAGGCCGACGGCGGCCAGCAGCGTCACCGCGTAGGCGGGCCGGCGGAGCCGGTCGCGGAAGTCGCCGAGGGCGAGCCGCCAGAGACGGGCGGGCGCGCCGGCCCGGGGCGCGGCGGAGACGGTGGGGACGGCCGTGGTCATCGCCGCACCTCCGGGTGGTCGTGCGCGAGGGTCGGCCGGACCAGGCCCAGGTACGCGTCCTCCAGGTCCGGTGCGACCGGCACTGCGTCGGCGAACGGCGAACCGTCCGCGAGCAGCCGCAGCCGCACCCGGCCGTCCCCCGCGCGCACCATCCGGCTCACCACCCAGCGAGCCTGGACGGCGGGCACCGCCCCCGGGTCGACCAGGACCTCCCAGACCCGGCCGGCCTGGCCGCGCAGCAGCTCCTCCGGGCTGCCCCGGCGCAGCAGCCGCCCGCCGGCGACGACCGCGATGTCCCCGGCCACCGACTCGATGTCCGAGACGATGTGGGTGGACAGCAGCACCACCCGCTCCTCGGCGAGCGCGCTCAGCAGGTTGCGGAAGCGCACCCGCTCCTCCGGGTCGAGCCCGGCGGTGGGCTCGTCGACCACGATCACCCGCGGATCCCCCAACAGGGCCTGGGCGATGCCGACCCGGCGCAGCATGCCGCCGGAGTACGCGCCGAGCGGTCGGCGCAGCGCCTCGGTGAGGTTCACCAGGGCGAGCAGCTCGTCGATCCGGGCCCGCGCGGAGCGGGCGGGGAGGCCCTTGGCGGCGGCGAGATAAGCGAGGAACTCGCGGGCGGTGAGCTTCGGGTGGACGCCGAAGTCCTGTGGGAGGAAGCCGAGTTCGCGCCGGAGCAGTTCGGGCTGGGCGAGCGCGTCGACACCCCGGTAGGTGAGCCGGCCGGCGGTCGGCCGGGTGACGGTGGCGACGATCCGCATCAGCGAGGACTTTCCCGCGCCGTTCGGCCCGAGCAGGCCGAGCAGCCCGGGGCCGAGCCGCAGCGTGAGCCCGTCGACGGCGCGCTTGCCGCCGCGGTAGACCTTGCTGACGTCGGTCAGTTCGAGCTGTGGCGGGTCGCTGTGGCGGGTGTCGCGCCGGGCGGTGGGTCGGGTGTCGGTTCGGTTCATGCGGTCTGCTCCTCCGGCTGGCGGCTGGGCGGCGGGTGACGTCGATGAGCCTCGCGGATCGGAGGGCCGCTGCCATCTGCCGTTCGGCAGAGATCGGACCTTGTCCTTCGACAGGGAGCGGCCCTGACGAAGGAGGGGGATTCGCGCGCGGCGGCCCTTGACAGGTGGTTCGGGTACTGGATTACTTGGCCCTGTCCAGGGCCAACCGAATGATCGGTCTGTTGCGGTGGAGGGAGGCCCGATGAGCGGCGGGACGGCGGATCCGGGAGGATCGGCGCAGGCGCAGGCACAGCGTTTCGGCGAGGCGCCGCCGGAGGAGCTGCTGGACGCCGGCGAGCGGATGACCCGCGAGGAACTGCGCGCGCACCAGCTGAGGCACCTGCGGGCCACCTTGCGCCACGCCTACGACAACGTCGAGCTCTACCGCCGCAAGTTCGACGCGGCCGGTGTCGCCCCCGGGGACTGCCGCACCCTCGCCGACCTCGCCCGCTTCCCCTTCACCACCAAGGCCGACCTGCGCGACACCTACCCCTTCGGCATGTTCGCCGTTCCGAAGGAGGAGGTCCGCCGGATCCACGCCTCCAGCGGCACCACCGGCCGCCCCACCGTGGTCGGCTACACCCAGCACGACCTCGACGTCTGGGCCGAGGTGGTGGCCCGCTCGATCCGGGCGGCCGGCGGACGGCCCGGTCACACCGTGCACATCGCCTACGGCTACGGCCTGTTCACCGGCGGCCTGGGCGCGCACGCGGGCGCCGAACGGGCCGGCTGCACGGTCGTCCCGGCGTCCGGCGGCATGACGGCCCGGCAGGTGCAGCTGATCCAGGACCTCCGCCCCGAGATCATCATGGTCACCCCGTCCTACCTGCTCACCCTGCTCGACGAGTTCGAGCGGCAGGGCGTCGACCCGCGCACCACCTCGCTGCGGGTGGGCATCTTCGGCGCCGAGCCGTGGACGGAGGAGATGCGGGCCGAGATCGAGCGGCGGATGGACCTGCACGCCGTCGACATATACGGCCTCTCCGAGGTGATGGGGCCCGGCGTCGCCCAGGAGTGCGTGGAGACCAAGGACGGCCTGCACATCTGGGAGGACCACTTCTACCCCGAGGTGGTCGACCCGCTGACCGACGACGTGCTGCCGGACGGCGGGAGCGGTGAGCTCGTCTTCACCTCGCTCACCAAGGAGGCGCTGCCGGTGATCCGCTACCGCACCCGCGACCTCACCCGGCTGCTGCCCGGCACCGCCCGCCCGGCCTTCCGCCGGATGGCCAGGGTGACGGGGCGCAGCGACGACATGATCATCCTGCGCGGGGTCAACGTCTTCCCGACCCAGATCGAGGAGGTCCTGCTGCGGGTGCCCGCCGTCGCGCCGCACTTCCAGCTCCGGCTGACCCGCCGGGGGCGGCTGGACCACATGACGGTGCGGGTCGAGGCACGCCCGGACGCCGCTCCCGAGCAGCGGGACGCGGCCGCCGCGGCGATCGCGCGGGGCGTCAAGGACGGGGTCGGGGTGAGCGTGGACGTCGAGGTGGTGGACCCGTACAGCCTGGAGCGCTCGGTCGGCAAGATCCGCCGGATCGCGGACCTCCGGGAGGGCTGACCGCCGGGGACACCGGGGGCACCGGGGGCACCGGCGCCGCCGGGGAGGCCGCGGCCGTCGGGGCCGGGGTGCCCGCCCGTCGAGCAGCGACGGGCGGGCCGCACCGCGCCGCAGGCGTCACTTCTCGACGAGCACGACGTCCTCGATCGGCCGGGTCATCCGGACGGTGTCGCCGCTCACCTCGACCAGGTGCTGAAGGCCGCGGACCGCCGCCCGCTGCTCCGGCACGCGGAACTCCTCGCTCTCGCCGGCCAGGTAGGCCGGGAAGGAGTCCAGCGCGGGGCCGAACAGCCGGAGGTAGTCGGCGAGGCGGCGGAACAGCTTGGGCAGCATGACCTGCTGGTCGGTGATCGAGGCGAGGCCGCTCACCTTGGCGCCGTCGGTGGTGACGTCGTGCTGCCAGACGCCGCCGGGGGCCTTGGCGACGCGCGCCTGCCGGGCGACGGTCGCCAGCTCGGCCCGCAGCACCTCGGGCAGGCTGCTGTAGAAGGTCGGGTAGACCAGCCCGCGGGCGAGCAGGTGGTGGTTGGCGGTCTCCCGGAGCAGTTCCACGCCGACGGTGATCCGCTCGCCGCTGCGCGTGCCGGCCGGCGGCTTGCCGCGTCCGACCAGGGCGATCGCGCGGCCGTGGACGTCGGCGCCGGCGGCCAGCACGTACCCGGGCACGGTCTCCGGGGTGGAGGCGGTCACCTTCTCGTCGGCGTTCCGGACGACGCCGGTGAAGCCCAGCCAGGCGATCAGCTCGTCGCGGGCCGCGTGGGCGCCGAGGTCGAGCGGCTGGTGCAGGGTGCCGGGGCCGACGCCCGTGTAGTGGGTCTCCAGCGCGTCGATCGCGTCCATCCGCACGGTGCCGCCGCCGGTGCTGTTGCGCTTGACGCGGCGGCCGCCCGGCACGTCGTGCCAGAAGCCCGGGTCCTGCGGGGTGAAGTGGACGGTGTCGCCGTCGGGTTGGCTGTCGACTATTCGGTAGGTGCCCTTGATGACGAGCATGGACACGGTCGCCTCCGCTGCTGGGTCTGCCCTCGGGTGGGTCGGGCGCCGGTGGGCCGGGGCCTCGGCGGGCCTCATTCTGGCGGCGGGAGGCGGCGCGGAGGGGGGACGGTCCGGTGAACAGCGGGGGGCGCCGTGGTGGCGGGGGGTGTGAACCGGGCGGTGCGGGGCGGGTGAACGGTGGTCGCGCGCCCTCTAAGCTGAGCCCATGAGCGGGAGCGTCCAGGTATCAGGTGCACATGCGTCGCAGCACTCCGGTGCGGACGAACGGCTGGACGTGGCCGCCGGGATCCTCGCCCTGCTCTCCGACCGCACCCGGCTCGCGCTGCTCCAGCGGCTGAGCGAGGGCGAGGCGGACGTGACCACGCTGACCGAGGCCGCCGGCGCGGCGCGCCCGTCGGTCAGTCAGCACCTCGGCAAACTGCGGCTGGCCGGGCTGGTGTCGACCCGCAAGGACGGCCGACGGGTGGTGTACGCGCTGCGGAACGGGCACCTGCGGAGGCTGGTCCACGAGGCGCTGAACGTGGCCGACCACCAGATCAGCGGGTTGCCCCCGCACGACTGACCGCGGCGATCCGCCGTGATCCCGCGGCGATCCCGCCGTGATCGGCCGCCCTGCCCGGTGGGTGGGGCGTTTTTTCATTATCAATGAGTGCACACGTATGCACATGTTGCCCTATCCTGGAGGAACGGCAGCCCGAACGGGCGCTCCGGCCCGCCCGGGCCCGCGCCGAGTCCGAACGGAGTCCCGATGCTCTCCGTCCTCCGCAACCGCACCTACCGGCACCTGTTCACCGCCCAGGTGGTCGCCCTCGCCGGGACCGGCCTGGCCACCGTGGCGCTGGGCCTGCTCGCCTACGACCTCGCCGGGCCCGAGGCCGGCTCGGTGCTCGGCACCGCGCTGGCGATCAAGATGGTCGCCTACGTGGGCATCGCCCCGGTCGTCGCCGCGCTGGCGCACCGGATCCCGCGCCGCCGGCTGCTGGTCGCCGCCGACCTGGCGCGCGCCGGGGTGGCGCTCGGGCTGCCGTTCGTGGGCTCGGTCTGGCAGGTCTATCTGCTGATCTTCGTTCTGCAGGCGGCCTCGGCGACCTTCACCCCGGCGTTCCAGTCCGTGATCCCCGAGGTCCTGCCCGAGGAGCGCGACTACACCCGGGCGCTGTCCCTCTCCCGTCTCGCCTACGACACCGAGAGCCTGGTCAGCCCGGTGCTGGCCGCCGGGCTGCTGGCACTGGTCGGCTACCGCTGGCTGTTCTGGGGGACGGTGACCGGCTTCCTCGCCTCGGCGGTCCTGGTCGTCTCGGTGGCCCTGCCCGGTCGAGCGGCCCTGCCGGGCCGCCCGACCGGGGCGCTCGGCGCGCGCTCCCTCGAAGGGATCCGGCTCTTCCTCTCCGTGCCGCGGCTGCGGGCGCTGCTCGCGCTGGACCTCGCGGTGGCGGCCGGCGGGGCGATGGTGATCGTCAACACGGTCGTGTACGTCCGCGACCAGCTCGGCCGGTCGGCCGGCGACGTGCCGCTCGCGCTCGGCGCGTACGGCGGCGGGTCGATGGCGGTCGCGCTGCTGCTGCCCCGGGTGCTCGACCGCGTCACCGACCGCGCGGTGATGCTGCCCGCGGCCTTCGCCGTCGCCGGACTGCTCGCCGCCCTGGCGGTGGTCACCGCGGCGGGACGGGCGGCGGGCGGAGGTGGCGGATGGCGCTGGCCCGCGCTGCTCGCCCTGTGGGCCGGGCTCGGCGCGGCCGGTTCGCTGATCCTCACCCCGGGCGGACGGTTGCTGCGCTCCGCGGTGCCGCCGGCGGACCTGCCCGCCGCCTTCGCCGCCCAGTTCTCGCTCTCCCACGGCTGCTGGCTGCTCGCCTACCCCCTGGCCGGCTGGCTCGGCGCGACCGCCGGTCTCACCGCCGCCACCCTGGCACTGGGCGCCCTCGCCCTGGTCGCGGCCGTCCTCGCCACCCGGCTCTGGCAGCCTGCCCCGGTCTCCCGCCCCACCCCGGCCCCCTTCCGCCCGCTGCCCCGGCGCCGCCCGGTCGCCCGCTGACGACCGGGCCGCCGTGGCCGTCGGCGAGTCGGTGGGGTGTGGCGGTGAGGTGGTCCGGGGCCGTGGTCGTGAGGGCCCGCCGGCCCGGCGCCATCCGGTCGCCCGCTGGCGACCGGGCGGCCGTGGTCGGCCTCCGGGGGCGTTGGTGGGGGCGGTGAGGTGGTTCGGGGCCGCGGCGGTGAGGGCCCGCCGGCCTGGGGTGCTGTGCTGTACCTCGTGCACCGCAACTCCTTCGCCGTGCGCGCCCACCCCTGGTGAGGCCCCTGGTCGCGGTGCCGCTGGTCCGGCTGACCGCCCTCGGGCACGTCCTGTTCGTCGACACGAAGGGCGCCTCCACCCACGGCCCGGCGCTGGTGGCCCTGTTGGCGGGTCCGATCGGGGTCACCGTGACCGCGGTGGTCGAGATCGTGCTGCTGCGGCGCCGGCACCGGGCCGGGTTCCGCGGGCCCCTCGGGGAGGCCGGGGCTCCACGGGACTCCGGGCATGACCGTCGAGCGGGGCGTCGGCGGGATCAGCGGGGCGTGCGCGCCGTGACCGTGAGGTCGGCCGGGTTCGCGGTGCTGAGGGCCCGCCGGACCGGGGTGCCGCTCCTCGCCGCCGCGGCCAGGCGTTCCCTCACCTCGCGCGGGGTGCGCGGCCGCCAGCCGGGGCCCCCGCAGCAGGAGGAGTGGAAGGTGATGCCGGCGTTGAGTACGACCGTGAGCGCCCGCCACCCGGCCGTGTCGGCGCGGCGGGGGACCTCCAGATCGTGTCCGGCGTCGATCAGCGGGCCGTGGCAGCGCGGGCAGCGGTTCACCCGGCCGTGTGCGTCGCGCTTCTTGTAGGAACTGCGGCAGGGCGGGCAGACGTGGTGTCGGCTCGAACTGATGCGGCGAAAGCACATCGCTCCAGTATCGGCCCCGGTCCGCGTCCGGTCGAACGGCTTTCCGGGTAACGCCGGGCCGGGGCGGGCGCACCGTTCCTCAGGAGGCTTCGGAGCGGGCGGGCCGGGGGTGGGTCTCGTACATCCGCACGGCCACCACCGCGCCCGCCGCCGCGGTGAGGGCGGCGACGGCCCAGACGGCGGTGGTGACGCCGTAGGCGTCGGCGAGCGCCCCGGCGAGGAGGGCGCCGACGGCGAAGCCGCCGTCGCGCCAGAGCCGGTAGACGCCGACAGCGCGGGCGCGCCAGGCCGGGTGGGCGACGTCGCCGATGACGGCGAGCAGGGTCGGGTAGACGAGCGCGGTGCCGGCGCCGAGCAGGATCTGGGCGAGCGCCCAGACCTCGAAGGTGGTTCCGGTGGCGACCAGGCCGAGCGCGACCGCCTGCAGCAGCATCCCGGCCGTGATCAGGTGCTTGCGGCCGATCCGGTCGGACCACCAGCCGGTCAGGATCTGGCCCAGGCCCCACACCGCCGGGTAGAGGGCGGCGAGCAGGCCGATCCGGCCGATCGACAGGCCGTGCGCCGCGAACAGCAGCGGGAGGATTCCCCAGGCCAGGGCGTCGTTGAGGTTGTTGACCAGGCCGGCCCAGCTGGCCGAGGACAGCGCCCGGTCGGTGAGGCTGGTGGTGCGGGCGACCTGGCCGGTGGTCAGTCCGCCGTGGTGGCCGGGGTCGGCGGGGGCCGGGTGGCGGGCGGCCTCGGCGCGGGCGTGGTCGCGGGTCTCGCGCACGGCGAGCACGGACAGCCCGAGGCCGAGGGCGGCGAACGCGATCCCGAGCAGGAACGGCTGCGGGCGCAGTCCCCAGTGCGCGGCGATGGCGCCGGTGCCCATCGCGGTGGCGGCGACGGCGAGGTAGCCGGCGGCCTCGTTGAAGCCCATCGCGAGGCCCCGGCGGGCGGAGCCGACCAGGTCGATCTTCATGATGACGGTGGTCGACCAGGTCAGGCCCTGGTTGACGCCGAGCAGGACGTTCGCGAACACCACCCAGCCCCAGGTCGGCGCCCAGATCAGCAGCAGCGGCACCGGGAGCGCGAGCAGCCAGCCGGCGACCAGGACCGGCTTGCGGCCGTAGCGGTCGGAGAGGGCGCCGGCGAAGAAGTTGGTGACGGCCTTGGTCGCGCCGAACGCCACGATGTAGGTCAGCGCGGCCGTGTAGGCGGAGAGGTGGAAGGTGCGGTCGGCGAGCAGCGGCAGGACGGTGCGCTCCTGGCCGAGCATGCCGCCGACCAGGGCGTTGACCGCGACCAGCAGGGTGAACTGGGCGAGGTTGGCGCGGAGCCCGAGCCGGACGGCCGGGCGGGGGGCGGACACGGTGGCGGGCGCGGTGGCGGTCACGAACCGTCCTCCAGAATGGGCGGGATCCGGGTGGCGGCCGGGTGGGTGACAGGTTCGTCCTGCCAGTTCTACAATAATCCATGGATTTATGGAGGATGCCTTGGGAGACCCCGCACGCAAGGCCGCGCTGTTCGAGGCGCTGGCGACCGCCGGCAAGGCGCTGTCCAACGGCAAGCGCCTGGAGCTGCTGGACCTGCTCGCCCAGGGCGAGCGCAGCGTCGACGCCCTCGCCAGGGCCGCCGGGCTCGGGCTGACCACCGCCTCCGCCCATCTGCAGACCCTCAAGCAGGCCGGGCTGGTGGTCACCCGCCGGGACGGTGTGCGCATCCACTACCGCCTCGCCGGTGACGACGTCGCCGACCTGTACGCACGGCTCCAGCAGGTCGCGCTCGCCCACCTGGCGGCCACCGGGCAGGCCCGCGCGGCCTACCTCGGGCCGCCGGACACCGACCACCTGACCAGGGAGGAACTGCTGGCGCGGGTGAGGGCGGGCACCGCGACCGTCATCGACGTGCGCCCGGCCGAGGAGTACGCCGCCGGGCACATCCCCGGCGCCCTGTCCGTCCCGCTGGACCAGTTGGAGGACCGGCTTGCCGAGCTGCCCGCCGGGGCGGAGGTCGTCGCGTACTGCCGGGGTGCCAACTGCGTCCTCGCCCACGACGCCGTACGGCTGCTCGCCGCGCGCGGCCGCCGCGCGAAGCGGCTCGCCGACGGCATGCTCGAATGGCGCCTGGCGGCCCTCCCGGTCGAGGCGGGCGCCGTATGACCGCCCGTGCAGGCGTCGGGGCCGACGGAGTCGGCGGGGCCGACGGGCCCGGGGCGGTCCTGGTGGACGGCACCGGCATGCTCTGCGTCACCCTGCTGCTGCACCTGTGCAGGCGCATCGCGGGCCTTCCCGCCGGGACGGCGGTGCACGTCGTCACCACCGATCCGGCGGCGCCGCTCGACCTGCCGGCCTGGTGCCACCTGACCGGCCACCGCTACCTCGGCCCCGTGCCCGACCCGGAGGGGCGCGACGTCCACGCGCTGCGGCTCACGGCGGACCCGACGCCGACCCGGCCCGGCGCCCCGTGGCACCCGGTCACCGGCTGACCTGTGCCGTCGACCGACCCCGGCGGCGTGCATGTTGATTCATGTTCGATATTGTTTGGTCATGTGGTTGAAGGGAAGTCCCAGGAGAGGGAGCACGTCATGCCCGCAGCGGTGACCGACCCGGCCGGGCCGGCCGGTACGACGACCCGGACCGTCACCGAACTCGCCGACGGCCGTGAGCTGATCTACTACGACCGGGGCGCGCCGCCCGCCGACCGCACGGTCGCCGACCGGCGGCCGCTGGACGCCGCCGCGCCCTCCTCCGAGGTCCGGCTCGACCCGCTGACCGGCGCCTGGGTGACCATCGCCGCCCATCGGCAGGCGCGCACCTACCACCCGCCGGCCGACGAGTGCCCGCTCTGCCCCAGCCGGGACGGCCGGCTCAGCGAGATCCCGGCGGCCGACTACCAGGTGGCCGTCTTCGAGAACCGCTTCCCCTCCCTCGCGGGCGAGCCCGGCACCCACCCCGTGCCGCTCGCCGACGGCGACCCGCTGCACAGCCGCCGCCCCGGCGTCGGCCGCTGCGAGGTGGTCTGCTTCACCGCCGACCACGAGGCCTCCTTCGCCGAGCTGGACGAGGACCGCGCCCGCCTGGTGCTCGACGCCTGGACCGACCGCACCGCCGCGCTCTCCGCCCGGCCCGGCGTCCAGCAGGTGTACTGCTTCGAGAACCGCGGCGCCGAGATCGGCGTGACCCTCGCCCACCCGCACGGCCAGATCTACGCCCTGCCCTTCACCACCCCGCGCACCGCCCGGATGATCGAGCAGGCCGCCCGCCACCGCGCCGCCACCGGCCGCAACCTGTTCGAGGACCTCCTCGCCGCCGAGCGGACCTCCTCGCGCGTCGTCCTCGCAGGGGAGCACTGGACGGCCTTCGTGCCCTTCGCCGCCCGCTGGCCCTACGAGGTCCACCTGCACCCGCACCGCCGGGTTCCCGACCTCACCCACCTCACCGAGGCCGAGCGCGCCGAGTTCGCCCGGGTCTACCTCGACCTGCTGCGCCGGTTCGACAACCTCTTCACCGACCCCGCCGACGGCGGCCGCCCGGTCCGGGCGCCCTACATCGCGGCCTGGCACCAGGCGCCCGTCGGGCAGGAGGCGGAATTCGCCCTCCACCTGGAGCTGTTCACCGTCCGCCGGACGGCCGACAAGCTCAAGTACCTGGCGGGCACCGAGTCCGGCATGGAGGCGTTCATGAACGACGTCGCCCCGGAGGACGCCGCCCGGCGCCTGCGCGAGGCCGCGCCCGGCGGTGCGGCCGGCACCGTGCCCGCTGCCGTCCCCGCCGCCACCTCCACCGCCGCCCCCACCGCCCCCACCGACGGAGGACCGCAGAGATGACCACGACCGGCAGCAGCACGCTCGGCAGCACCTTCGAAGAGCTCTACGGCCACGCCCCCGAGGGCGTCTGGGCGGCCCCCGGCCGGGTCAACCTGATCGGCGAACACACCGACTACAACGACGGGTTCGTGCTGCCGATCGCGATCCCGCAGGCCGTGCGCGCCTACGCCCGCCGCCGCGCCGACGGGGTGCTGCGGCTCACCTCGACCCGGGTGCCCGGAGCGGTCGTCGAGCTGGACGTCGCCGGGCTCGCCCCGGGCGGCGTGGCGGGCTGGGCCGCCTACCCCGCGGCCGTGGTGTGGACGCTGCGCCGGGCCGGGCACGAGGTGGGCGGCGCGGACGTGCTGCTCGACAGCGACGTGCCGGCCGGCGCCGGCCTCTCCTCCTCCGCGGCGCTGGAGTGCGCCGTCGCCACCGCGTTCAACGACCTGTACGAACTGGGGCTGGAGCCCGCCGAGTTGGCGCTGATCGCGCAGCGGGCCGAGAACGAGTTCGTCGGCGTGCCCTGCGGGATCATGGACCAGATGGCCTCGATGGTCTGCCGCGCCGGGGCCGCCCTGCACCTGGACGCGCGGGACCTCTCCGCCCGGCACGTGCCGCTCGACCTGGCGGGCGCCGGCCTCACCCTGCTGGTCCTCGACACCCGGGTGCAGCACGACCTCGCCGACGGCGCCTACGCCGCCCTGCGAGCCGGCTGCGAACGGGCCGCGGCCCTGCTCGGGCTGCCCGCCCTGCGCGACCTCACCCCCGCGGACCTGCCCGCCGCCTTCGGGCGGCTCCCCGCCGACCTGGTCCCGCTGGTGCGGCACGTGGTGACCGAGAACGACCGGGTCGAGCGGGCCGTCGACGAGCTGGAGCGGCACGGTCCCGCCGCGCTCGGCCCGATCCTCACCGCCGGCCATGCCTCGCTGCGCGACGACTACCGGACCTCCTGCCCGGAGACCGACCTCGCGGCCGCCACCGCCGTCGCCGCCGGGGCCCTCGGCGCGCGGATGACCGGCGGCGGCTTCGGCGGTTCGGTGATCGCCCTGGTGGCGACGGAGCGGGCAGACGCGGTGGCGGAGGCGGTGGTCGGCGCCTTCGCGGCGGCCGGGTACGCCGAGCCGCAGGTCTACCGGGCGGTCCCGGCGGAAGGGGCCCGTCGGGAGTCCTGACCCACCTCACCTCGTCCGCACGGCGCCCCGTCCGCACCCCGCCGCGCCCCGTGCGCGCCGGGGCCGGACCCGGCCGATCAGCCGCAGAACTCGGCCTCGGCCAGCGGGAGTTTGTCGCGGAACCAGTCGGCGTTGGTGTTGAGCGCCAGGGCGTGCCGTCCGTCCCGGGTGGTCAGCGCCAGCGTCGACGACCCGTGGATGCCGCCGTCGTGCCCCCAGACGGTGACGCCGCAGGAGAGCGTCCCGCTGCCCAGGCCGAGCCCGCCGCTGCCGTGCGGTCCGGGCGTGGTCATCTCGTCCAACTCGGCGGCGGGGAGCAGCCGTCCGCGCATCAGGGCGGAGAGGAACCGGGTCAGGTCGGCGGTGGTGGAGACGATCTCGCCGGCCGATCCGGCCATCGAGGGGTTGAGCTCGGTGACGTCCAGGGGTGTCGCCGAGCCGCCGAACAGGGTCGAGTAGCCGCGCGCGTGCGGTCGGGGCAGGACGGTCGCGGTGCCGGGCACGCTCGTCCCGGTCAGCCCCAGCGGCCTGACGATCCGCCGCTCCACCTCCTCGCCGTACGGGTGGCCGGTCACCCGCTCGATGATCATCCCGGCCAGCAGGTAGTTGGTGTTGGAGTACCGGTACGAGGTCCCCGGCGCGAAGACCGGGGGATGGGCGACCGCGATCCGCACCAACTGCTCCAGGCTGTAGGTGTCGTAGCGCCGGGCCAGGAAGGCCGGGGTGAACAGGGTCGCGCCCATTCCGGGATCGTCGCCGTAGTCGAAGACGCCGCTGGTGTGGTTGAGCAACTGGCGGACGGTGACGGCGGATCCGTCGTTCCCGTTGCCGCTCAGCAGTCCGGGCAGCCACCGCTCCACGGTGTCGTCGAGGCCGAGCCTTCCCTCGGCCTGGAGCTGGAGCACCACGGTCGCGACGAAGGGCTTGGTCACGCTGCCGATCCGGAACCGCTCCCGGGGCGAACGCGGTTGTCCGGTCGCGGTGTCCGCGACGCCGGTGGCCGCCGACCAACTTCCCTTCGCGTCCACGGCGGTGGCGACCACGCCGGGAAGCGCGGAGGTCCGCAGGCTCCGCTCCATCGCCGCCCTGGTCGCCGCGTGCGCGGGCCCGCCGGGCGCGGCTGCCGCCGGTGCCGCCGCCGCCGCGGCCAGGGCGCCGGCCACCGCCGCCGCACCCACGGCGCGTCCAACTGTCCTGCTGCTGCGCTTCATTCGTTCCTCCGGGTCGATGAGGCCCGCCCCCCGGTCCCAGACTCCGCCGCGCCGGGCCGGGCGCGGATCCTCCTGCGGACTGACCGCGCCCGGAGATCTCCCGGAGCGGGTCCCGGAGGGGTTCCCCGCGCTCTTCCCGGACAGGCCCCCGCCCCCACCGGTTCGGCGGAGGCGGAGGCGGGAGCGGGAGCGGGCGGGTCGGAAGGGTTCGGTGTGGACCTCCGGCCCGGTGGCTCAACTGCTCTTCGCCGTGCGGATGGTGAGCGCCGAGGCGAGCGCGCCGAGCACGGCGAGGGCGGCGGCGCCGAGGAAGGCGGCGGAGAAGCCGTCGGTCAGCGCGACCGGGTCGCCGAGCTCCCGCGAGCCGTTGGCGGCGGCCAGCGCGGTCATCGCGGCGAGGCCGAGCGCGGAGCCGATCTGGTAGCCGGTGTTGACGATGCCGGAGGCGAGCCCGCCCTCGGCCGGGTCCGGCACGGCGAGTGCGGTGCCGAGCGAGGGGATGAAGGCGAGCGACATGCCGACGGCGGCGAGCAGCGAGGCGGGCAGCACGTCCACCGCGAAGGTGCCGTCGGGGCGGGCGAAGGAGAGCCAGAGCATGCCGCCGGCCAGGGCCAGCAGACCGGTCACGATGAGCGGCTTGGGGCCGAAGCGGGCGATCAGCCGGGGCGCCAGCACGATCATCATCAGCATGATGGCGGCGGTCATCGGCAGCAGCGCCGCGCCGGAGGCGAAGGCCTTCAGCCCGAGCACCTGCTGGAGGTAGAGGTTCAGGAAGAACCACATCGGGATCCAGGCGGCGGCCATCAGCAACTGGGCGAGGTTGGCGCCGGCCAGGTTGGGGCTGCGCCAGATGCCGAGGCGCATCAGCGGTTCGCGCCGCTTGGCCTGGAGGGCGACGAAGGCGAGGATCAGCAGCGCGCCGCCGGCCAGCCCCAGCCAGGTGCGCGCCGATCCCCAACCGGTCTCCGGGGCGCGGACGATGGCGTACACGGAGACGGCGAGGCCGGCGGTGACGGTGAGCGCGCCGAGCCAGTCGACCGAGCCGCGGCGGGCGGGGGCGGCGGGCATCACACCGGGCGTGGCGAGCAGCACGCCGAGGGCGACGGGGATGTTGACGTAGAAGACCCACTCCCAGCTGAGGTACTGGGTGATCACGCCGCCGAGGAAGACACCGGCGGTGCCGCCGGCCGGGGCCGCCGCGCCGTAGAGGGCGAGCGCCTTGCCCAGCTCCTGCGGACGCGCGCCGAACAGGCTGATCAGGAGGGTGAGCGCGGCGGGGGCGATCAGCGCGGAGCCGGCGCCCTGGACGGCGCGGCCGGTGAGCTCCAGTCCGGGGTTCCCGGCCAGGCCGGCGAGCAGTGAGCCGGCGGCGAGGACGACCCAGCCGGCGGCGAACAGGCGCTTGGCGCCGAACAGGTCGGAGAGCCGCCCGCCGAGGAGCAGGAGGCCGCCGAAGGCGACGACGTAGGCGTTGAAGACCCAGGACAGGCCCTCCTGGGTGAAGCCGAGCGCGGACTGCATCTCGGGCAGGGCGACCCCGATGATCGAGGTGTCCATGATCACCATGAACTGGGCGAGGGCGATCAGCCCGAGCGCCGTCCAGCGGCGGGGCGAGGGGGCCGCGGGCGGCGCGGCGGGTGCCGCGGACGCGGCGGTGAAGTCGGACATGACCACGTTCTCCTATACCGGGTGGGGGTATGTCTTCGAGGCGAGGGGAAACATACCCCCAGGGGGTATCAAGAGGCAAGGGTGGTCCCGTCGGAGGAGGAGCGACGAGGAGGGGGAGCGGGCCGGGGCCGGACCGCCGGACGGTCACGGGAAGTTCCGCCCGAGGTCGCGGGTCGGTTACCGACGGGCACTGACGCACCGCAAAGTACGGTCTTCTGTCCGGGAGTTCACCCGCTTACGGTGATTCGGTACCTGTTGGAGACCCGGCGTTCGGCGGATTGACACCGGATGTCACCGAAATCCGTCACCGAAAGCCGTCACCGAAAGCCGCCGGACGACTCGGAGCACCCATGGCCATCCTCAAGACCTATGCGCGGCTCTGGGCCGACGGTGTGGACCACGCGCTCCCGCTGCTGCGCACCCTCACCGGGGCCGAGCCGGACCTGCTGTTCCGCTTCCACGAGATCGAACTCGCCGCGATCGGTGACTTCCTGGTGATCGCCGGCCCGCCCTCCGAGCGGGCCAAGTACGCGCACGCCTCGGCGACCGTCGTGGTCTCCGACCTGGACGAGCTGAGCGAGGCCCTGGAGGCCGCCGGGGCCGTCGTCACCACCCCCGAGACGGCCGCCCCGACCGGCCGCTTCCTGTACGCCCGCCACGCCGACGGCGCGGAGGTCGAGTACGTCGAGTGGGTGCCGGAGCTGGTCCGCCGCATCGTCCACCGCGAGTCCTGACCGCGCGGAGCGCCCTCGGCCGACGGCCGACGGCCGGCGGATGGTCCTGCCGCCGGTCCTGCCGCCGGTCCTGCCGGGGTTACCAGCGGCCGGTGATCGGCTTGTCGCCCGGGTTGCCGAAGCCGACGTTGTAGACCACCGACGGGTAGTCCTTGGCGGCGCCGTAGAAGGTCACCTCGGAGCCGCGGAAGACGCCGACCTGGTCGGTCCCGTCACCGTCCCAGTCGCCGACGATCGGCGTGTCGCCCGGGTTGCCGAAGCCCAGCTGGTGGTCGACCTGGCCGTAGGCGTTGGTGTCGCTCAGGTAGAAGGTCTGGGCGGACGGGCGGTAGACGCCGATGGTGTCCCGGCCGTCGCCGTTCCAGTCGCCGATGACCGGGACGTCGTTGGGGTTGCCCATCGCCACCACGATGCTGACGGTGGCGTTGTCGTTGGTGAGGAAGAACTTGGCGTCGGAGGGGCGGAACACACCGATGGTGTCGGTGCCGTTGCCGTCCCAGTCGCCCACCACCGGGACCTCGCCGGTGGTGCCGAGCTGCTGGGAGACCGCCACCGTGCTGCCCTGGTCGTTCGACAGGGCGAAGAGGTTGGTGGACGGGCGGAAGATGCCGATGGTGTCCCGGCCGTCGCCGTTCCAGTCACCCGTCAGCGGGCGGTCGCCCGGGTCGCCGAACGTCGTGGAGCCGGCGACGCCGCCGTTGGCGTCGGCGGTGAAGAACTGCCGGGTGGACGGGCGGTACACGCCGACCAGGGAGCGGCCCGGGGTGCGGGCGGAGAGCTGGACGTCCAGGTAGTTCTGGTCGATCGGGAGCTTCCGGTTGCCCCAGGTCTCCTCGATGTTGCCCTGGAACTGGTGCACCCGCTGGTGGTTGGCCCAGAGCGACGCGGGGATCCGCGGGTCGTTGGTGGTCTGGTCGTTGTTCCAGTTGGCGGTCCACAGCGCGTCGGGCATGGTGTACCCGCTGCCCTGGTGGGCCACCAGGTCGGCTATGCCGGTCGAGCTGCTGCTGTAGTAGCCGGCGTTGTAGCCGAGCTCGTGCAGCCGGGCGGACCAGGCGGACACGAACGGCAGGACCTTGGCCGAGTACAGGTCGACCTTGTACGACTCCATGTTGAAGTACAGCAGCGAGCCGGTGCCGAACCCGAGGGCGGCGGCCTGGGTGGCGGCGTCGTCGGCGGCGGCGCGGCCCTCGGCGTCCGGCGAGACGATCTGGTGCGCCTGGGTGCCGGCGTACAGCGGCAGGAACTTCCAGCCGGCGTTGGCCTGGCGCTGGACCCAGGAGGCGGTCAGGTTGGGCTGTGCGCAGGCCCGGCGGGCGCCGCCGATGTAGACGCCGACCGCCCGGTACGGCGAGCCGGTGACCCACGCGTCCATGAGGGTGTTGTCCGGCGCGGTGCAGGCGTCGAAGCCCAGGCCGGTGTAGTTGGTCAGGTCCGCGGCGGCGGAGCTGAGCGTCGCCGCGGCGGCGGCGGGAGCGCCGGCCAGGGGAGCACCGGCGGCGGGCGCCGAGCCCTTGGCCTGGGCGCCCTTGCTCGGGGAGCCCTTGGCCGGGGCGCCCTTCGGCGCGCCGGTCGGCAGCCCGGCGCTCGCCAGGACGCGGCGGACCAGCGCCTGGTCGGTGTCGTAGGTGCCGGTCGCCCGGATCCCGGGCGCCTCGGCCACCACCTCGTGGCCCAGGGCGTTCACGGTGGTGCCGGCGGCCCCGCCGTCCGCGGCGGGCTCGACCAGCAGGGCCTCGGTGCGGCCGGTCAGCCCGGCCGGGCAGTTCTGCTCGGCGCCGGGCGTGCCCAGGTAGACGGCGTGGCGGTCGAACCGCACGCACGCCGTCGGATCGGTGGTCAGGTCGACCACCGGCCAGTTCTCCGGAACGGAGAAGGCGTGGCCGAGGTAGGAGACGTTCTTGAGCGGATCGGCGGCCGGTGCGGCCTGTGCCGTGCCCGCCGCGCCACCCACCAGGGCTGCGGCCGCGAGTGCGGCGGCGGCGCCGCGCCACCGCTGCGGTGCGGAAGTGTGTCCGAACAACACGGTTGAGTCCCCCTCAAGTCGCGGCCCGCCCCACCGGCGCGGCCGGGTGATTGATCACCGTCAGGGACAGTACCCGGGGGCTGCGACATCGAATGCTGCGGGTACCCACCAAAGTCCCCGGCCGCCAGGGGACCATGGTCCCCGCGGGTTCACCCGTCCGGCCCTGGCGGCCCGGCCCCCGGTGACGTGGGATGGAGGTGAACGGGGTCCCCGGATCGGGAACGGCCCCGCCGGTACGAAGGGCAGGAGCAGAACCATGAAGGCCGCCGTCGTCCACGACTTCACCCAGCCGCTCGTGATCGAGGAGCGCCCGGTGCCGGACCCCGCCCCGCACCAGGTGCGGGTGCGGATCGAGGCCTCCGGCCTCTGCCACACCGACATCCACGCCGCGCACGGCGACTGGCCGGTCAAGCCGAACCCGCCCTTCGTCCCCGGCCACGAGGGCGTCGGCATCGTCGAGGCGGCCGGCGCCGAGGTCCGCCACGTCCGGGTCGGCGAGCGGGTGGCCATCCCGTGGCTCGCCGACGCCTGCGGGCGCTGCGACCACTGCGTCTCCGGCTGGGAGACCCTCTGCACCCGGCAGCACAACAGCGGCTACTCCGTCGACGGCGCCTACGCCGAGTACGCCCTCGCCCACGGCGACTACGTCGTCCCCGTGCCCGACGGCATCGACCCCCTCGACGCCGCGCCCCTCTCCTGCGCCGGCGTCACCACCTACAAGGCCCTCAAGGTCTCCGGCGCCGGCCCCGGCACCCGGGTCCTGATCTCCGGCATCGGCGGCCTCGGCCACCTCGCCCTCCAGTACGCCCGGATCGCCGGCGCCGAGACGATCGCCGTCGACGTCACCGACGACAAGCTCGCCCTGGCCCGCGAGCTCGGCGCCGACCACGTCCTGGACGCCCGCGCCGTCGACGTCGCCGCCGAGGTCCAGAAGCTCGGCGGCGCCCACGCCGCGATCGCCCTGGCCGTCAGCAACGCCTCCTTCCAGGCGGCCTACGGTGCTCTCCGCCGCGGCGGCAGCCTCGTCCTGGTCGCCCTCCCCGCCGAGGGCAAGCTCGAACTGCCGGTCTTCGACACCGTCCTCAACGGCACCAAGGTCATCGGCTCCATCGTCGGCACCCGCGAGGACCTCGCCGAGGTCTTCCAGCTCCACGCCCTCGGCCGCACCCGGGTCATCCGCGAGACCCGCCGGCTGGAGGACGTCAACACCTGCTTCGACGAGGTCCTCACCGGCAAGGTCTCCGCCCGCCTGATCTTCGACCTCCGCTGACCCCTGACCCCGAACCGCCCCGACGCGCGCGGCCCCGACCGGACCCCCCGGCCGGGGCCGTGCCGTTCTTCGCGGCCGCTCCCCGCGACGTACCCGTGACCAGCGGCGTTCGCCCCGGTGGACGCCGCCCGGCGATCACGGAAACCGATTGCCAGCTCTCCTTCGGACACACTAACGTTCGACCGCGCACCGATCGCCCGGGTGAGATCCCGTCACCTGACACACGATCGGCCTGGGCACCCATCGGACAAACCCCCTACGTTCACCGGTCGCCCGTGCCGCGGCAGGTGCCGGTCCGACCCGGGCCGAGGGGGCCCTGCTGCGAAGGCGAACTGACAGATCATGCGTGATTCCCGTCCCCCCAGAAGGCCGGGCGGCCTGCTGGCGAGAGGCCTGGCGCCGCTGTGCGCGGCCGGCCTCGTGCTGGCCGCGCCCGGAGCCGCGTTCGCGGACGCCCCCACGGCGGCGAGCGAGTCCGGGCCGAAGACCTCCAGCGCGACGACCACCACCACGCCCGTCGCGGGCGACGTCGACTTCGACGGATTTCCCGACTCCTTGCTACCGGCCGCCGACGGCTCGCTGACCCTGGTCCGGGGCGGCAGCGCCACGGGCGGACCGGAGACGGCCTCCCCGGCGAGCCGCAGCCCCCGCCAGGACAACTGGAACAACTACCTGTTGGCCCACCGCGGTGCGGTCATCGGGAGCGGCGATTCGCTGATCGCCTACCACAAGACGGAGAAGCAGCTCTACGTCTACGTCAACGACGCGAACACGAACGGCACCGCCGGGCACTTCACCGGCACTTCCGTCCAGTTGGGCACCAGCAGTGTGTGCGACAGGGGCATCGACGGCACCTGGAACAACGTCTCCCAGATGACGGCCGTCCAGTGGGGTACCGGAGGGACCGGTCTTGTCACGATCGAGAACGGCCACCTGCGCTACTACCCCTCCAACACCCTCTGCTACATCGGCGACGGCGTCGAGCTCGGCACCGACGGCACCGACTGGACCGGCTTCACCCTCATGTCGCCCGGCGAGGTCAACGGCGCGCCGACGCTCTGGGTGCGGGACTCCGTGACCGGGGCCGTCACCGGCCTGGCCCTGCCGCTGGACGCCGCGGGCAAGCCCGCCACCGGCTTCACCCCCCTGGCAGCGCCCGCCCACAAGCCCCTGGCCTCCGCGCTCAAGGACGCCGCCGGGGCGGCCCTGTGCGCCGACATCGCCGACGGCGCGACGGCCAACGGCACCGCCGCCGTCCTGGGGAACTGCTCCGACCAGGGCGCCGCCCCCGGTCAGGCCTTCACCCTCGGCACCGACGGCCTGCTGCACGTCCTCGGCAAGTGCCTCGACGTCACCGGCGGCGCCACCGCCTCCGGCTCGCCCGTCAACATCTGGTCCTGCAACAGCAGCCCGGCCCAGAAGTGGGTCACCGGCCCCTTCCCGGGCACGCTGAAGAACCCGAACTCGGGCAAGTGCCTCGGAGCGCCCGGCGCATCCGAGGCAGGCACCCGCCTGGCGATCGGGGAGTGCAACGACGGCCCGGCCCAGCGCTGGGCGGCTCCCACCGCCCTCCCGGCGCTGCCGCTCGGGCTCGCCGCGAGCGTCTTCCCCGCCCTGGACGCGTCCGGTGACATGACCTCCGACGGGTACCCGGACCTGATCGCCACCGTCTCCGACGGCAGGCTGCTCTGCTTCCTCGGCACCGCCCCGGAGGCGGGCCTGCCCCGGTTCGCCGTGCCGAAGGAGGTCGTGGAGGAGAAGCCCGGCTACAACATCAGCTCCGTCCACAACCCGGGCCGCTGCCTCGACAACTTCGGCGCGCCCGACGGCGGCAGCCTGCGCCTCTACGACTGCTGGAACGGTGCGAACCAGAAGTTCAGCTTCCCCTCCAACGGCACCCTGCGCAGCGGCGACCGCTGTGTGACCGTCCAGGGCGACCTGACCTCCTGGGGCACCGCGGTGGTCTTCGCGGACTGCCGCGCCACCAGCGGCCAGATCTGGACGCAGCGGGTCGACGGCTCGCTCTTCAACCCCGCCGCCGGCGCCTGCCTGGACCTGCCCGGCTGGAACGACGCCAACGGCACCGCCCTGGTGATCTGGGGCTGCAGCGGCAACGCCAACCAGCGCTGGACGCTCTTCCCCAACACCGCCTGACCGGTTCCCCGACCCTGCCGCGGGCTCGCGACGGGGTCGGGGAACCCTCCAGATCACGCCACCGAGGTCCCGCCGGAATGCTTCCGACGGGACCTCGGTTTGCTGAAAAGATGCTGGCGGCTGCCGCCAGTCAGCCCTGACAATCTGCTGACTGGAAGAGTGTCGGGGGCGACCTCACCTGCTACCGTCGGGTGCTGTCCTTCCTCTCCCCTTCAATTTCGTAGATTGCCCGAAGCTGATTCGCCAAGTCGGAGGCCTCTTGGACGTCGGTGGCCAATTGCACCGTCCACCACGTACTGTCGCTCGCAGTCAGAACCAGGGGAAAAGCGGAGAAATCCATCTTGGTCAGCTGTTCCGGATTGATCGCAAGGCCGCTCTTTGATGCCACGAGCAATAGCTCGAAGCACTGTCGAATTCCTGCTGCAAATTCTCCGATCTGTGTCCACGGCATGGCGTAGCCGTGCGGAGAGGAATTCACCTTCTCCTGGATCTCTGCATATCCAAGTTCGGTCCCCTCTAGCAGAATCCCGTCGAATTCTAGGATGGACCATACCCAGTCGTTTTCCGGCACCAGGGAAAGCAGGCTTTCGAGCCTGACTTCCTGGCCTTTGGCGTCGAGCATTCGAAATTCGAGAACTTCATTCACCGGTCACGGATCCATCGGCTCTGGGACACCTCGGCTACGAGTGCCGCCGGTTGCGTTTTCATTCCACCTGTGCTGGTGCGGATTGTCATGATTCTGAGGCCTCCCGTGGTCAGTGAAGTCCACATCCCTCACCGGCCTGCCATCCGCATCGAATTCTCGGGCCTGAGCATAGGGGGGATTCCGCTTGCTGTTCTTCACTCCAAGTTGCGTGTGTGGATACCCGGCGGCTGCAGGGTCAGGATCCGGCTCACCAGTCCGGGGGTTCCGCGGGAGTTCCCGGTCCGGATAGCCCCGAGGAGTGTTCCGCGCCGTGGGGCAGTTGTGAACGAGTACTGGTGTGCCCCCAGCCATCACATAGTACGTGTGGAGGTCGGCCACGGTGAGGTTGCGGACGGCCTGCTGCTGGGTCCAGCGGTTGACTGCGAGAACCTGCGAGGTGGAGCCGTCGGGGGACTGGAGGGCATCGCCGGGGTTGAGGTTGGTGGCCTCGATCCACTCGCCCCGGGAGTCAACCCAGAAGGGGTGGCCGTCCGTGGCGGTGAGCTGGACAGGGCGCTCGTAGGCGCCCTGGGAGAGGGTGATGGTGACGAGATTCTTCAGGCCTTCGCCGAAAATGAGGTCGGTGACCGGTTCGGCTGACGTCTGTCCGGCTTCCGGGTCGGAGGCAAGGACCTCGTCGCCAACCTGGATGTCGGCGATCTGCTTGGTGGTGCCGTCAGCCAGGAGTACCAGGACATCGCCGGGGAACGAGTTGGGCGTCTCGCACTTCGTGGCCCGCCGCTGGGCGGCGACGGACTTCTCGGACTGCGGGGTGCTCGGGTTGGTGGAGCGGCCTTGGCCCGTCTTGGCGCCGTTGTCCGAGCGGCCGGTGTTGGAGGTCGAACGAGTGATCTTGCCCTTGCCGCCCTTGCCGAGGCTGCCGCGGTCCGAGCCGGTGATCTCGCCGAGCGCGACCAGCTGCACCGTGGTGCTGACCAGCAACTGCGCCTCGTTGCAGGACTTGACGCGTGCACAGGCACGCGACATTGCTCCGCGGAGGTTCGACGGGGACAGGTCCAGGCCGAAGTTCTTCCGTTCGTCCTTGGCGCGCTCGTCACGGAAGACACCCATGAGCTCGCCGACGTCCTTCGAGTTGGGGATAGCGATGTCATCCCCGAGGAAGATCCACTTCTGCTCTTCCTGCTGGACGGCGTAGTCGCGGTCGACGACCTTGGGAGAGCCGTCGAAGTTGACCTCCTCCGCGCCGCGGCCGCTGTAGTGGCCGTGGCAGCGTCCCTCCCAGCAGTCGCCGTCGATGAGGCCGCTCGGGTCGGAGCGGTTGACCGGGTCGTTGCTGCTGTAGGAGTAGCCGCCCATCTGGTCGGGGTTGCCGGCCGCGAGGAGCGGGTCGACCGTCAGGAAACGGCCGAGGACCGGGTCGTAGTTGCGGGCACCGAGCAGGTTGAGACCGCTGGTGGCGTCCACCGGCTGGCCGAGGTAGCCGCGGTTGCCGGACCAGCCAGACGGCTGGAGGCCGCTGCGGACGTTTCCGTAAGGGTCGAACGGGCGCCGGGTGATGGTCCTGGTGGCGGCGTCGACCTGAAGGGTGGAGGTGTTCTGCGGGTTGTTGAACTGGTAGTTCAGGGCGCCGTTGCTGGAGCGGACGACGGTGGTGCCGTCGGGCTGCTGGATACGGCGCTCGCCGGTGACGGTGGTTCCGTCGCGGGACAGGGTGAGCTGTTCGGCGCCGCCGAACAGGTAGAGGATGGTGCCGTCAGGGCCGCGCTGAATGAGCAGCTCGTTGTTGGCGTCGTAGAGGTAGGTGCTGGTGTTGCTCGCACCGCCGTTGGGGGTGGTGACGGTTTCGGTGCGGCCTTCGATGTTGTAGGTGAAGGCCTGGGTGGCACCGGCTAGGGGCTGGGTGCCGGTGCCGGTGGCCCACTTCTGGTTCGGGCCCTGGTTGCAGGACCACAGCGTCACCCGGGTGCCGAACGCGGTGTTGCCGCCGGGGATGTCCAGGCAGAGGCCGGAGCTGTGGACGAGGCTGCCGTTGGCGGCGGCCTGCCAGCGCTGGCCGGCGCTGCCGTCACAGGCCCAGAGCTCGATCGGCGTGCCTCCGCCGCCCTGGCCGCCGACCGGGCGGGCACAGGCGCCGAGGGCGCGCAGGGTGCCGTCCGGGGCCAGCGTCCACTCTTCGGCGGCGGCGCCGCCCACGCAGCCCCAGATCCCGACCGGGTTGCCGTTGGCGCTGTTGCCGCCGGTGGCGTCCAGGCAGATCGGGGTCGTGGCAGATGCGGCCGACTGCAGGGTACCCGTGCTGTTCAGCGCGCGCGAGGTGGTGTTGCCCGCGGCGTCGTACTGCGGCGTCAGCGTGGCGGTGTAGGCCGGGCCGGTGAGCGGGTTGGCGGTGGCGGTCCACCGGTGGTTGGGGTTGGGGTAGCAGCTCCAGAGGCCGAGCTGGGTGCCCCGGTTCTGGTTCCAGCCGGGGATCTCGAGGCAGAGGCCGGAGTCGGTGTGGACGATGGCGCCGTTGCCGCCGTCCTGCCACCGCTGTCCGCTGCTGCCGTTGCAGGTGGTCATTGCGATCTTGGTGCCCGAGCCGGGCGCCCCGACCGGGGCGGCGCACTTGCCGAGGGATCGCAGGGTGCCGTCGGTCGGGCGGGTCCAGCGCTGTGCGCCGGTGCCGTTGCAGCTCCAGGTCTGGACGGCGGTGCCGTCCGCGGTCCGGCCGCCCGCGACGTCCATGCAGAGCGCGGAGCCGTCGGCGGCGGTCATGACCGAGGCGTACTGGTTGGTGGCCTGACCGGTCCGGGTGGTGACGCTGGTGGCGCTGTTCGGCTTGGCGGCCGGGGTGGTGCCGTTGCCCGGGTAGGCGATCGTCTGGGTGACGTCACGGGCGGTGTCGCCCGTCACGTCGCGCCGGACGTGCTGGGTGCGGCCGCCGAGCTGGTTGTACTGGAAGGTCTGCCAGTACGGGGCCGGGCCGCCGAGGCTGGCCGGGGCGGGGTTGCTGTTGTTGCACTGCGAGACCGCGCCCCCGGTCGGCGTGCTGACGCCCCAGGTGTCGGTCCAGGCCTCGGTGAGACGGTTGAGGCCGTCGTAGCGGAAGCACTGGGTGTCGAACGCCTGGTCGACGCTGCCGGAGGACTGCAGCTCCGAGGTGCTGGTGAGCTTGCCCGACTGGTCGTAGCCGTAGGTGGTGTGCGAGATCGGGTTGGCGTCCGCCTCCTGGAACTGGACGCTGCTCGTCGTCACCCGCCGCGTGATGTCGTCGTACGTGCGGGCGGTGCGGATCAGCGCGCCGCTGTTGCCGTACTGGGAGCGCAGCAGCTGGCCGAGCGGGTTGTAGTTGGCGCGGTCGAGAAGTGGACCGATGGACGAGTTGACGGCGAGGATCTCGCCCAGGTCGTCGTGGTTGTAGACGACGTTCTCGGCGGGCAGGCCGCCATCGGCGTTGTAGCGGAAGCCTGCGGACAGGCCCAGGTTGTCCGTGTAGTGGGCGGTCTGGGTGTAGCTGCCCGCGAGGCGCCCCTCGGCCGCCGGTACGGTGGTCGTGGTGCTGGTGGCCTGGTAGCGGGCGGTGTAGCCGTCGACCTTCTGGACGTACGCACTGCCGGCGGCGCCGCCGACGTAGCGGGTGCTTGAGGTCAGGTAGCCCTTGGCGAGCGTGTCGTAGGTGTAGGAGGCGAGCAGCTTGCTCTGGTCACCCGTGTTGGTGCCCTCGTAGCGGCCGGTGGTGCGGCCGAGCCCGTCATAGGTGAAGGACAGCTGCTTGCCGAGCCCGTCGGTGGTGCTGGCTATCTGGCCGACCTCGTTGTAGCTGGTGCTGGAGCTACCGGCGTCGGGGTCGGACTGCGAGACGCGGCGGCCCTGGAGGTCGTACGTGTAGGACCAGGTGTTGCCCGCGTTGTCCTTGATGGTGGCGAGATTTCCCCGGGCGTCGAAGGTGTAGCCCGTGGTCACGTCACCGGTGCCCGTTCCGCCGTGGAGCACGGAGGAGACGGTGCGGCCGAGCGCGTCCGTGAAGACGGTGCTGGGCGTACCGCCGTTGGGCGGGGTGGTGTCGGTGCGGTCGGCGCCCTTGTAGGCGGTGGCGCTCTGCCACAGCTCCGTGCCGCGGCTGTACTGCTTCGCCGCGGTCTGTCGGCCCCGGCCGTCGTAGACGTACCTGATCTGGGAGGGGGACTCGTTGTCCAGTTCCTCGAACAGGGTGGTGCTCGGACCGCCGCGCTTCTCGTCGTACCAGGCCTCGGTGGCCTTGGTGACCTGACCGCGGCGGTCGTAGCGGGTGTGGGTGAGGACGCGGCCAGCAACGCCGTTGGCCGGGGTGGCCTGGGTCTGCCGGGGCTTCAGGAAGGCGTCGTAGATGGTGACGGAGGTGGCTCGGTTGCCCAGCTCGGTCAGCGACCGGGTGGTCACGCTCGGGGCCTGGGCCCGCACGTTCGGAACGGCGCTCACACCGTGCATGTCGTACACGAACGTGTGGTCGGCGGGCCGGCCGGCATCCTTGGCATTGCCGGGGAGCCAGACCGCCGTGCGGCGGCCGAGCGCGTCGTAGGTGGAGTCGGTCAGCCGGTTGTTGGAGTCGGCGGCCCGGGTCACCAGACCGCGGGACGGGGAGAGGGTGCTCCGACTCGTCCAGTTGAGCGGGTTGGTGGTCGCGACCTCGGTGGGCAGGGTACCAATCGCCGGAGTGTAGGCGGTCTGTTCGGCGGCGCCGGTCTCGTCGACGGCACGGACGACTCGCCCGTAGCCGTCGAAGGCCTGGGCGTCGACGGTCCGGTAGGTCGGGTTGCCCTGCGCGTCGTAGGACTTGGCCTCCTGGGTGGCGGTGACGTAGCCGAGCGTGGTGCCGTTCTGCCCGAGGACGTCGGCGGCGCCGGGGTTGCCCAGGTCCGCGTTGCCGTCGTAGATGAGCCTGCGGTCACTGATCGTCTTGGTGTCGGACCCGGTCGTGGTGGTGCCACAGGCTCCGGCCACGGTCAGGGTGCGGCTCGGGTAGCTGAGCATCAGCGGGTTGCTCGCCGGCGGCGCCACGTACGTCGTGGTGCTGCAGCTGCGGGCGTCCTGTGTGCTCAGGTCCGGCTGGGTGTCGACCTTCACCGGACGGGCCCAGCTGTCGAGGTCGGTGACGGCCCGTCCGGTGCGCCAGGTGCCGTTCTCCAGCAGTGCGGAGGAGCGGATGCTCGTCTGGGAGGTCCGGACCGCTTCCAGCGGCGGAAGGGGAGAGAGGGCCGGGGCGGGCTTCTTCGAGGTCCAGGCGGTCCGGTCCCGCTTGAGATCGGGGACCTTGGTGGCCGACACCTCGTTGAACTGCTTGGCGACGGGGTTTCCGCCGGCCTGGTCGTAGACGACGGTTTCCTGCGGGGTGCCGGCCAGCCACGCGCTGTCGACCGTCTCCTCGCCGAGGGAGTTCTTCAGCCTGACGCTCCGGGCGGTGTGGTCGGCCTTGTAGTCGCCGTCCATGCCCTGGAAGTAGGAGACGGTGCTCTGGCTGACAGGGTCGGGCTCGGACCCGGAGGTGGTGGTGACGGTGCGGTAGCCGCGGAACTCGTTCCAGGTGCGGTACTGGTCGTCGGTCAGGTCGGAGTCGTCGCGGTGCCAGGCCGCGCCGCCGCCGTAGCTGTAGGAGGTCTCCCGGGGAGGGGAGTTGGCGGTCGTGGTGTCGGTGGCGGTCACCTTGGCGACCAGGGTCTTCTGGAACCAGTCGGCGATCGGTTCGACAGCGTGCGCGGGGGTCCAGTAGACCGGGTAGCAGGCCATCGTGTTGCTGTCGGCCGAGGCAGGCATGGTGCCCTTGACCCGCGAGCACTCGGCGTCCCGGTAGGTGACGGCGATCGACGTGCCGGACTCGGTGTTCACGCCGATGACGCGCGGCCGGTACAGCGGCGGTGCGGCCGGGGTGAGGCCGTCGACGCGGTTGTCGGTCATGGTGCCGGCGAAGGTCACCGGGTCCAGGGCGATCTGGCCGCTGCCGCCCGCCGTGGTGTCGAGAGCGGTATGCCGGATCTCGGCCAGCCACAGGACGGCCTGCACGCCGGTGGCGGGGTTGCTGCCGGTGGCCGGATCGATGGCTCCGCCGGCGGCCGCGAAGATCTGCTTGAGGTCGTAGCGGTCGACGTTCTTCCAGCCGTCCGGCGCGCGCAGCTCGGTGCCGATGGCGCGCAGGCGCTTGGTCGACCAGAAGGTCGGCGAAGCGGTGCGGCAGACGTTGGTGCCGGTGCCACTGGTGGGCCAGCCGTCGGGGCAGGTGAGGTCGTAAGGGACGTCCGGCCAGTCCTTGGCGGTGGCCGTGGAGAGGTTCTCCGGCCGGCAGGCGGTGTCGGAGACGACGCAGCGCTCGGCGGTGTCGAAGGTGATGCGGGCGGAGGGCTCGCGTCCCGCGAGGGCGTCGGCGAGCTGGTAGCCGTAGGAGACGCGGGTGAGGTAGCCGCCGCGGGTGTAGGGGGCGAGGGTGCCGCTGCCGCCGGTGGCGGAGGCCTGGCCGGCGCCCATCGCGTAGCGGTTGGTCTCGGCGGCCCAGTCGTAGCGCTGGAGGCTGCCGTGCGGGTCGACGACGAAGTCCAGGTTGAAGCGCCAGCCGGGCTGCTGGTCGCACTGGGAGTTCTTGCCCTTGGCGGCGGTGTAGCAGGGGTCGCCGCTGTTGGGGTGGTAGACCGGGACGCCCCAAGCGCTGTTGGTGGCGGGGTCGGAGGTGGTGCCGGGAGCGTGGTTGAGGCCCAGGTAGTAGGCGGTGCCGTCGGTCACGGTGACCTTGAAGTACTCGCCCTGCCACAGTCCGTTGGCCGCGCCGGTCAGCCGTTCGATCCGGGTGCCGTCGTCGCCCTGGAGGTGGTAGACGCCGTTCGCGTCCTGGATCAGCTCACCGGAGTGGGAGCCGAGGGACAGTGTGGCGCGCCAGCCGGCCCAGCACTCGTCGGCGGAGCCGTCGATGCCGGCGGTGCTGCACGACTTGTAGGACCGCTCGATGTAGCCGGGGCTGTACGCCCAGCCGTCACCGATCCAGCCAGCCTGCGAGTTGCGGGCGGAGGTCTTTCCGTCGACCGCCTGCGAGTCGTAGGACAGCGCCACGCTCGGACCGGTCCCGGTCAGCGAGGGGGGCATGGTGATCGGGTAGGAGTAGGTGAAGGCGCCCGAGGCGTTCTGCGACCAACTGCCGGTGGCGGAGAGGTCGGTGGCGGTGTAGGAGCCCTGGGAGCCGTCGGCCTCGGCGACCGCCGCGAGGGCGATGCCTCCGCCGGAGGCGAGCGACCGCACGGTGTCGAGCGGGGCTCCCGCAGGGGCCTCGCCGACGGCGGGCTTGGCGGGGGAGGTGCCGGTGGTGCCGGGGAGGGCGACCGTGCCGCTGATCCGCTGGGTGGCGGGGTCCGTGGTCGACGCGACCGGCTGACGGGTGCGGCACTCGGAGCGCTCAGGGGTGGTCAGCGCGCACTCGGGCATCGTGACCAGTCGGAGGCGAGAGGCGAAGCCACCGCCGTAGGCGTCGGCGATCGAGCCGTAGTCGAGCGAGACTTCGAGGCTTGAGGCGCCCTGGCCGGAACCGGCGCCGGTGTCGACGGGCTTGAGGCCGACCAGCATGCCGTTGACGTTGGCCTGCTCCGTCCGGGCGCGGTCGGCGACCACCACCTCGACGGCGCCGGGGATACCGGAGGTCCCGTCGGCGGTGGGGGGCGCATCGGCGGCCGGGGCGTTGGCGGCGCCCGCCTTGCCGGAACCCCGGCCAGGGGCCGACGTGCCGAGCAGGACCGGGGTGTCACCGGCCCGGACCGCCGTGGCGGCGCCGCCCCTCGCGGCGACGAGGTCAGGCCGGTTCTTCAGGTCGACGGTGACCGCGGCCGCGCTCGGCCACTGCACCGCCTCGGACTTGTGGGCCCGCAGTTCACGGGCGCCTTCCGGGTGCGGAAGCTTCGTGGGCTCCCGCGTGCCGTCGGCGTTCCGGCCGCCGACGACCGGGAGTTCCGGGAGCGGCCGCTCCTTCTTGTCCGTCGCCTTGTCGGCGGCCTGAGCGGTGAAGGCGACTCCTTCACCGACCAGAGGGACGATGAGTGACAGTACTGCGGTGAGGGCGGGGACTGTCAAGGTAGTTCGCCATCGACCGCCCCCCCTTATCGGTGATCTGGTGAACGAACCCCAGCTGGGTTGCATCCGCTTCCCTCCGTGCGAGTGGAAATTGAAATACGTCTGTGACCTGCATCGATGCCAGGCTGTAGCTGTCCCGGCATGATCGCCGGAACGCTATTGCCAGGCCGTCGATGACGCAATAGCGTTCGCCTGCGACCGGCAGGCGGAAATGACGTCGGATCAGCTGATGCCAAATCGGGAACGCACCCACAACTGGACAAAGGCCACCCAAAGAGCCGGTAAATGTGATGCGCATCACATGGGATCCTGCGCTCTCGGGCCCGGTCATGCTTTGAAGGCGAACTGACAAACCATGAGAGATATCCGTCCATCCGCGCCGCGGATACGCGGCCGTCTGATGAGACGTCTTGCACCGGCCTGCGTGCTCGGTCTCGTCCTGGGCGCGGCCCCGACCGTCGCGTTCGCGGACGACCGACCGTTCGCCCTCCCGCCCGGTCAGACCGCCGATCCGGAGCCGGCGTTCACCGGGCCCGCCGCCGGACCGGTCCAGGCCGCCCGACAGAAGGCCAAGTCGACCGGGAAGCCGGTCACCGTCGACGAGCTGACGACCGAGACCTCGCTCACCGTCGCCCAGCCGGACGGCAAGCTGTCCCTGACCAGTAACCTGCTGCCGGTCCGGGTGAAGCAGGCCGGTGGATGGGCCGACATCGACACCGGCCTGGTCCGCAACGCGGACGGGAGCTACTCGCCGAAGGTCGCGCCTTCGGAGGTCACCGTCTCCGGCGGCGGCACCGGGCCGCTGGCGACCCTCACCGACCGGGACGGCCGTCGCCTGGCGCTGACCTTCCCGGTCGCGCTCCCGGCTCCCACCGTGACCGGCGACACCGCCGTCTATCCCGATGTCCTGCGGGGCGTTGACCTCCGGGTGGAGGTCGGCAATCAGGGCGGGGTGCGGGAGGTCCTGGTCGTCAAGGACGCCGCGGCCGCCGCCAACCCGGCTCTGAAGTCCCTGCGGTTCGGCACCTCCTCCGAGGGACTCGTCGTTTCCACCGACGAGCACGGCGCTATCACCGCCGCCACCCCGGACGGCACGCCGGTCTTCAAGGCGCCCGCCCCGCTCATGTGGGACTCCGCCACGGACGTCCCGGCACCGGCCGGGGCGGCTCCGGCGGCCAAGTCGGCTCCGACGGGCAAGTCGGCCGCAGCGGCGCCCGCCGCCGGGGACGCGGCACAGGGCGCCCCGGCGCCGACGGCGGGCGATCCCTCGTCGACCGACGGGCCGGGCCGGGGCTCGCACGTGAAGCCGATCGCCGTCAGTGCCGATGCCTCGGCCCTGACCCTGACCCCGGACGCGGACCTGCTCACGGGCGCGGACACGGTCTGGCCGCTGTACATCGACCCGGCCTTCCAGCCGCTCGGGCCGCTTGGCACCAACCACTTCGCCCAGGTGATGGAGGGGTGCCCCAACACGCCGGCGTACGACGTGCAGCAGCCCAACGGCGAGGGTGTCGGCTACCAGCACTACTCGACCAACTGCTATGGCGCGGAGCGCTCGTACTTCGAGATCGACACCAGTGCCGTCACTCCCCAGATGTACATCGCCGAAGCGAACATGTACTTCACCGAGACCTACGCGGCCGCGCACGACTGCAACGCGACCGCCCCGCTCTACCTGTCGTGGACCGGTGGCATCAACTCCGGCACCACCTGGAACACCAAGCCGGGCATCGTTCAGGACATCGGCGCCCAGTACCCGAAGAGCGCGTACTTCGGGTGCGGTGAGCAGACGGTCATCTTTCCGGTCACCAACCAGGTGAGGTCGGTCGCCCAGCAGGGCATCAAGGCCTGGACGGTCGGTCTGGTCGGCGACGAGAACCCGTCGACCAGCGTCCACCACTTCATGCGGTTCGGCTACAACCCGGTTCTCCGCGTCAGCTACGACATCGCGCCGAACACGCCCGACTCGATGTACACCCGCCCCGACCCGGTGAACCCCAGCGGCTCCGCGTGCGGGAACGGCCAGCCCGGCTGGATCGGGAAGACCGTGCCGCTGCCGGACGGCACCTCCGACATCGTCCTGCACGCCTGGGCCTCCACCCCGATGCCCGGCACCAACATCGCGGTCGGATTCCACATCTGGGACAACATGACCGCCGACGCCAACGGGAATCCCGGCGGCGGGGCCTGGCGCTCCAGCCAGACCATCAACCAGAGCGGTTGGGGTGCCACCACCCTGGGCTTCGCCGCGCAGGACGGCCACCAGTACGGGTGGAACGCATGGGCCAGCGACGGGATCCTGGACAGCCCCGGTACGGCGTACTGCTACTTCAACATCGACCTGAGCGCGCCGACGGTCGCGTACATCCCGCCGTCCTCGGTCTTTCCCCCGCTGGGCAGCGGGATCAAGCCCACCGGCCACGCCGGTGACACCGGCGCGACCGTTCGGGTCACCAGCACCGACCCGGTCCCCGGCGGCTGCACCCGGGGCAGCTGCATTGCCAGCGGTGTCCGCGAGTTCCAGTACTCGCTGGACGACAGCAGCCAGCCGGGCGGCTACGGTTCCGTGCCGGCCAGCTTCTATCCGGACGGCACCGCGTACGCGGACATCCCGATCGTCCTCAACCCGGACGCCTGGGGCAGCCACCGCCTGTACGTGCGCTCCACCGACTGGGCCGGTAACTCCCAGCCCCAGGCCGCCACGTACGACTTCTACGCCCCGTGGAACCCCGCCACCAAGGTGGTCGCCGGTGACCTGACCTTCGACGGGACCCCCGACTACCTGGTTCCGTCCACCGACGGTTCGCTGGCCCTGATCACCGGCAACAGCGACTTCACGGCCCAGTACGGCACCGCCTCCACGCAGGAGCGCAGCCCTCGTCACGACAGCTGGAACAACTACCTGCTGGCGCACCGGGGATCGATAAGCGAGAACAGCGTCGACGACCTGATCGCCTACAACAAGGGCGAGAAGCAGCTGATCCTCTACTTCAACGACTCCGGCCACGTTCCTCAGGGCGCCCCCGGCCACTTCACCCAGGTCTATACCCAGCTCGGTGCCTCAGGAGGTGCGTGCCCTCGCGGCATTGACGGGACCTGGGGCAACATCACCCAGATGACGGCCGTCAACGCGACCCCGGCGGTCAAGGGACGGCCTAGCCTCGTCACCATCGAGAAGAGCCGTCTGATCTACTATCCGCCCAGCTATGACTGCTACTTCGGGGCCGGTGTCGAACTCGGCGCCGCCGGCGACGACTGGAGCGGCTTCACCCTGATGTACCCGGGCAAGGTCGGCGGCACCCCGGCGCTCTGGGGGCGTGACAGCCTCACGGGCGCGGTCACCACCCTGCCCCTGCCGCTGGACCCGTCGGGAGCGCTCAAGACGAGCTTCGCCGCCCTGCCGGTGCCCGCTGCCAAGCCCTTGGTGAGCGCCCTCAAGGACGCCAACGGCAAGAGCATGTGCGTCGACATCGACCACGGCTGGACGACCAACGGCACGGCCGCCATGCTGTGGAACTGCCCGGAGCAGGGAATCTCCGGCAACCAGGCGTTCACCCTCGGAACCGACGGGTCGCTGCACGTCCTCGGCAAGTGCCTCGACGTCACCGGTGGCGCCTCCGCGAACGGCTCGCCCGTCAACCTCTGGGACTGCAACAACACCGCTGCCCAGAAGTGGGTCTACGACCCCACGACCAAGAGGCTGACGAACCCTAACTCGGGCAAGTGCCTCGACGTCCCGGGGGCCAACGCCAGCGCCGGCAACCACCTGGCCATCTTTACGTGCCTTGACGCCGCGGCCGAGCAGTGGACGGTCCCGGAGGCCCGCACCGTGCTGCCGCTCGGTCTCGGCTCGGCGTTCTTCCCGACCGTCGATTCGCCCGGTGACATCAACGGGGACGGCAACCCCGACCTGATCACCACCTCCCCCAACGGCACCCTGACCCAGTACCTCGGCGCCGCCCCGGTGGGCGGCCAGCCCCTCTTCGGCACGCCGAGGTCACTGCCCGCCCCCTCGCCGGTGAGCTACAACATCCGGTCCGACTACAACCCGAACCGCTGCCTCGACAACTACGGTGCCCCGAACGGCGGCAACCTGGGCTTCTACAACTGCTGGAATGGCACCAACCAGAAGTTCACCTTCGCCTCCGACGGCACCCTGCGCACCGGTGGCCGGTGCGTCGCCCCGCGGGACAACAAGTTCGCCTGGGGCACGCCGGTCGCCATCGTGGACTGCGCAGGGACCACCGGGCCGACCGGCTACACCGGAACCTCCGGGCAGGTCTGGACCGTGCGCGACAACGGTGAGCTCTACAACCCTGCTGCCAACGCGTGTCTCGAACTCCCTGGCTGGAACGACGCCAATGGCACCGTCCCCGGCCTCTGGCAGTGCAACGGCAACGCCAACCAGCGCTGGGCGGTCTACCCCAACACCGCCTGACCGGTTCCCTCGAACCACCGCGGGGCCCCGCCCCCCCCCCCCGCCCCGGCCCCCCGCCGGTGGGGCGGGCCCCCCCGGCCGAAAGGGG